>JAIBAV010000045.1 GCA_019695015.1 Chitinophagaceae bacterium | reverse complement strand
ATTTTAAAATATTTTTTTAACGTAAGTTTCATAAAATATATAATCTGAGCTTAAAAGTAATACAAATATGCATGTTGTTTACTTTGCCATTCATAAAAACTAATACCCATTCACAAAAAATTTTCAAAAAAAACGTAAAAAACTTTTGTGCAATAAAAAGTTTCCATAGTTTCGCACCCTGAAAAACACAAAATAATTTAGTTATGCAGCAGAGAATTGTAGAAGAAGCCCATAAATTATTTCTAACCTATGGCATTAGAAGTATAAGTATGGATGAAATAGCTTTAAAATTAGGTATCAGTAAAAAAACAATTTATCAATACTATAAAGACAAAGATGAATTGGTAGATGCTGTTTTTAATATAGAAATGCATCAGCACAAAGTTGATTGTGAATGTAATATAGTTAAGTGTAAAGATGCCATTCACGAAGTGTTTTTGGCATTAGACTCGGTAAAAGAAACTTTTAAAGCAATGCACCCTTTAATATTTTTTGATTTAATGAAATACCATCCGGGTGTGTATAAAAAATTCAATACCCACAAAACCAATTTTTTTTACGAAGTGATTAAAAGCAATATTGAAAGAGGAGTACAAGAAGGTTTGTACAGGCCAGATATTAATATTGACATCATCAGTAAATACAGGGTAGTATGCATATTTCAAATTCTAGAAAATGAACAATTTCAAGAAGTAAAAGTGCCAATAGTAGAAATTATGCAAGAAACAACAGAACATTTTTTATATGGCTTAGCAACACCAAAAGGAGCAAGACTAGTAAAAAAATATACACAAAAAAGAACAAAATAGAATATATGCAGATAAGTAAAACAAAACAAATTGTACTAATAGCAATCCTACTCATTAACTATTCTACAATAAAAGCACAAACCAAACATTCATTTACAATTACCCAAACGGTAGAGTACGCAAGTAAAAATAATGCACAAGTAAAAAATGCACTATTAGGCATTTTAGCACAAGAACAGGTAAATAGAGAAGTAACTGCAAATGCATACCCAACAATAGGTGCAGACATTACAGTAAACAATAACATTGTGGTATCTACCCAAGTTATACCAGGAGATATGTTTGGACAACCAGGACAACTTGTACCTGTAAAATTTGGTATTAAATACAATTCCAATGCAATGATTCAGTTAAGACAACTATTATTTGATGGTCAAGTATTTGTTGGGTTACAAGCTAGAAAAGCATCTATGGAATTTGCTAAAAAAAATGCTGAAGTAGTAGTGGAAAATATAAAAGTAAATATCTACAAAATATACTATCAACTAGTAGTTAGTAAAACACAAATAGAATTATTAAATACTAATATTGAAAGAATAGAAAAGTTAAAACACGATGCCAACCAACTTTATATTAATGGCTTTGCAGAAAAATTAGATGTAGATAAAATTGATGTAACATTAACTAATTTAAAAACAGAAAGAGTAAAAGCCCTCAATAATATTGAAATTGGCTATTTAGGTTTAAAAACATTAATTGGTATGCCTTTAAACGATACATTAGAACTAACAGACAAAATAACAGATAATGATATTAAGCAAAATGCTCTAACTGATAGTATCAATTTTAACGATAGAAAAGATTTTCAATATTTACAAACAGTAAAAAAATTGAATGAATACAATATTAAAAGATACAAATTAAGCTACTTACCTACAGTTGCAATTAGTGGTGTATATGGCAAACAAGCTTATCGTCAAAAGTTTACTTTTTTAGGTAAAGGCGATTGGTTTGATGTATCTAATATTGGATTAAATATTTCGATTCCTATTTTTAGTGGCTTTGCAAGAGATTCTAAAATTAAACAAACTAAAATTGAATTACAACAAACTGAAAATAATATTGGCAACCTAAAGTTGGCAATAAATAACGAAGTAGAAAGTGCCAAACTACGTTTTAATTCGGCTATTGAAAGTATGGATTTTCAGAAAAAAAATATGCAATTAGCTGAAACAGTTTACAACCAAACCAAAAAGAAATTTGAAGCAGGTACTGGTAGCAATACAGAAATTAATGCTGCACATACCGATTTAAAAACTGCACAAACTAATTATATCACTTCTTTATACGATGCAATAATTGCAAAAGTTGATTTCTTAAAAGCAACCGGCAAACTATAACATTTCAAAATATTATAAACCAAACCATATATGTTACAATTATTCAAATACACAGTAATAGGTTCTTTAATAATAACCCTAGCGGCTTGTGGAGCAAAAAACGATTCGTTAAGCAGTAAAAAAGCTAGCTTAGATAAACTTAAAAAAGAACAAACAGCAATTAATGAAAAAATTAAAGTATTAGAATCAGAAATTGCCAAATTAGATACAGCTTTTGTAAAAAATGACATTGCTAAACTTGTTGCTATTTCTTCTATTACTACTCAAGATTTTACCCATTATATAGACCTTCAAGGACATATTGATGCTGATAATATTTCTTATATTTCACCACGTTTAGGACCTGGTCAAGTAAAAGCAATTTATGTTAAAAAAGGAGATTTTGTAAAAAAGGGGCAATTGCTTTTAAAGTTAGATGATGCACTAATTAAACAACAAATTAATGCTGCCAAACAAAGTTTAGAAACTATAAAAACCCAACTTGCTTTTGCAAAAGATATTTATAACAGGCAAAATAATTTATGGAAACAAGGTATAGGTACAGAAGTACAATTAATTAGTGCAAGAACTAATGTAGAAACATTAGAAAAACAATTAAGTGCAGCCCAAGAAAATGTAAAAATTATTCAAGAACAAGCCAGTGCAACAAATGTTTATAGCGATGTGGATGGCATTGCTGATGAAGTAAACATTAGAGTGGGAGAAACTTTTAGTGGCATTAGTGCAACTGGTGCACAAATAAAAATTGTAAATACTTCATCGTTAAAAGTAGTAACAGATGTACCAGAAAATTATGCAGCCAAAGTAAGAGTGGGTAGCAAAGTAATTGTTACATTACCCGATCTTAATAAAGTATATAACAGTTCCATTTCAATTTCTGGCAAAACAATTAACCCCAATAACAGAAGCTTTATTGCAGAGGCTAAAT
>JAIBAV010000003.1 GCA_019695015.1 Chitinophagaceae bacterium | reverse complement strand
AATTTATATTAAATTTTATATTAAAACTAACTATTAAATTTATACAATGAGAATTATTTCATACAATGTAAATGGTATAAGGGCTGCAATAAAAAAGGGATTTATAGATTGGCTAAAAACTAACCCTGCAGATATTATTTGTTTGCAAGAAACGAAGGCAACCATAAGTGATATTGACCTACAACCCTTTCAGGAATTGGGCTTTGAGGCCTATTTTTTTTCTGCTCAAAAAAAGGGATATAGTGGTGTTGCTGTTTTTACAAAATTAAAACCAAACAAAGTTGTTTATGGTACACAAATAGAACAAAGCGATTTTGAGGGTAGAGTAATTCAACTTTATTTCAAAAACTTTATTTTAATTAATGCATATTTTCCAAGTGGCACCAGTGGGGATGAAAGGCAAACCTATAAATACCAATGGTTAAATGAAATGTATGATTATGTACAAGCTTTGGGTAAAGAGCATAAAAACATTGTACTTGTTGGAGATTATAATATTGCCCATACCGAAATAGATATTCACGACCCTAAAGGCAATAAAAATTCATCTGGTTTTTTACCAGAGGAACGTGCCTGGCTTACAAAATTTTTACATACAGGTTGGATTGATAGTTTTAGATTCAAAAACCCTGATACAATAGGTGGATATACATGGTGGAGCCAGCGTTTTCCAAGTGTGCGTTTACAAAACAAGGGTTGGCGTATAGATTATATTTGTGTAACAAATGCTCTTAAAAATAAAATTAAAACTGCAAGTATTTTTGCAGATATTAAACATAGCGACCACTGTCCTATATTTTTAGAATTAAGTGTTTAATAATTTAAAAGAAGTTAATACAAAATATTTATGAAAATTTCTGCATTTATTCCTGCACGTTATGCTGCTACTCGTTTTCCTGCAAAGCTTATGCAAATGTTGGGTAACAAAACAGTTATTAGGCACACTTATGATAATACACTTGCCACAGGCTTGTTTAACGAGGTTTGGGTAGTTACAGATAGTGCTATTATTTATAATGAAATTGTAAATAATGGAGGTAGGGCTGTTATGAGTGTGCAAGAACACGAAAGTGGTAGCGATAGAATTGCTGAAGCTGTAAAAAATATAGACGTAGATATAATTGTAAATGTGCAGGGCGATGAGCCATTTGTTAAAAAAGAACCTTTAGAAAAATTATTAAATGTTTTTGAAGACAGCTCTGTTCAAGTTGCAAGCTTAATGCAGGTTTTAAAAAATGAACAACAAATAAACGATCCTAATTTTGTTAAGGTTGCTGTTGATAAAAATATGAATAGTTTGCTTTTTAGCCGTTCTGTTATACCTTATCACAGAGATAAAAATATTGCTCCAACATATTATGAACATATTGGTGTATATGCTTTTACCAAACAAGCATTATTACATTTTACACAGTGGGAAATTACACCATTAGAGGCTGCTGAAAAAATAGAGTGTTTACGCTATGTAGAAAATGGTATAGCATTAAAAATGGTTGTTACCGATTACATGGGTATTGAAATTGATACCCCTGAAGATTTAATTAATGCTACAAAATTTTTATAGTTTACTTTACTGTAAACTCAACCATAGATTTTACTGGGTTGCCTGTATTGGTAATACCCTGAATAATGGCTGTATATTTTCCACCTAAATCAGAGGTATAAAATTCTATATCTGTTGCCCCATTTGTTGTTGTTTTAATAGTGCCAGACCAATGTAGCAATACTCTATAATCTGGCACCCTGCTTTCTTTATTTTCTACTATATCATATTTAGGTGCATAAAATTCTCTTTCTTGTTGAAGTGCATCATAGTCTATCACTAAGGATTCAGTATGTAAATCATTTTTTCCAAACTTTCCATCATAACTTGTAAAGCTTGTAATACCATCAAAGGCAAAACTGCCATAATAAAATTTTCTTGTTGTTACTTCTACTTTTTTAAGTTTTAATGGATCGGTAGCAATAATTTTATCTGCATCAAAAACAGCAATACCATCTAATAATATCAAAGGCTCTGTAGTAAAAAACTGAAATCTTGGTGCATCAACGGTATGAAAAATAAATTTACCTGCTCTTTTTCGTACAGATACGCCTGTAACATATTCTCTCATTACCTCTTCCATTGTAGAAAATCTGGTGTAGTTATCTAAAAAATACACTTCATCTGCCTTTCCATAAAATGGGCTATAGGCCTGTGTTTCTTTATATAATGGTTTGGAGTGATAAATATAATTTGCCTGTACACTTATGCCATAATTATTCAGTAGTCTTTCGTTGTTTTTTGAAATTAAAAATTTTGTTGGTTTATAGCCAGTAGTTTTTTCCCAGTAAGCACTATTAATATCAATTCTATAATTGCTATCAGTTCTATTATTGGTTTGTGCTATTAATTCAGAACTGTTATAAATGGTTGGCATTAATGTAAAAAAACTTCCATCACTACTAGTTTGTGCTGCTGCAAACCCAAACTCTTTACCAGGAATAGTTAAATAAATTCCTATGCCCTCTGCTGGTTGTAATGTTCTTTTATCTATTACTTTACCTGTTATAATATGGTTTTCATATTCTGGTAAATATTTTGGTGTTGTTGGTGTTTGCAAAATATTTAGCCAATTAAATCTTCTCCAGCCTTGTGTTAAAATTAAATTGTCTAATGCAGTATCTGTTTCTTCATTGATTGTATTAAAATAGTATGCAGGGTCTTCTATATTTCCTTTAAGTTCTGATGTAAGCCATAAGTATTGCTGAATATCTACATCATTATTTAATTGTAAAGAATCTGTTTTAAAAACCGCAACAGAAAGATTAGTTTCTATTGGTTGATTAGTGTTGGTTACTCCATTAACTGTTATATTTACTATTTCTCTGTTGTTAAATACAGTATTGTTAATATTCGTTTTTAAAGTTGCTTTTTCGGTAGGTCTTTTATACAATAATCTTTCAGTTACCGGTAAGTCGTAATCATTAAAAATAGTAAGATGATTAATTCCCTCTTTCAATAAATTATTATGTACTGTAAAAACTGCTTGTTGATTATTTATACTTTGTGTTTGGTTATATTGTATAGTGTTGTTGTTAT
>JAIBAV010000016.1 GCA_019695015.1 Chitinophagaceae bacterium | reverse complement strand
ATAAAAAATCATGAATCTGTTACATTAAGTATAGATTTATTTTTTATTGGAATATTATTTTTTAAATCAGAATTTAAGGTAAAGCAACATTTTACTATTAGATCTTAATATTTTTTACAATAACTAAAAACAATTAAATAGATTATTATCCTTTTTTCATTAAAATTTATATTTTCACGCCTTTAATACCAAAACAATGATAGCAGGAATACTAAAAGAACCCAATTTTGAAAACAGAGTTTCTTTATTACCCGAACAAGTTCAGGCCTTAATAAAAAAAAATGTACAGGTATTGGTAGAAGAAGATGCAGGAAAAAATGCTAGTGCCTTCAATCAGGCATATATTAATGCAGGTGCAGAAATGGTTAGCAGGCAAAAAGCTTTAACGGCCAATTTAGTATTAAGCATTCATCCATTAACCAATAACGATTTAAGTTGCTTAAACCCCAATGCTGTAGTACTTGGTGTTTACCAACCTTTATTTAATAAAGACTTAATGCAAAGCTGGGCATCCAATAATATTTCTTGTTTTAGTATAGATATGATACCTAGAACAACAAGAGCTCAAAGTATGGATGTATTAAGTAGTCAAGCTAATATTGCAGGGTATAGAGCAGTTTTACTTGCTGCAACTTTATTACCTCGATATTTTCCTATGTTTATGACAGCTGCAGGTAGTATTGCACCTGCTAAAGTTTTAATATTAGGTGCAGGTGTAGCAGGTTTACAAGCCATAGCTACTGCCAAACGCTTAGGAGCTGTAGTAGAAGTTTTTGATACAAGGCCAGCAGTTAAAGAAGAAGTGCAAAGTTTAGGAGCTAAATTTATAGAAGTAGAAGGTGCAGCAGATGCTTCTAAAGCTGGTGGTTATGCTGTAGAACAATCGGATGAATACAAACAAAAACAACAACATAAAATTGCCGAAAGTGTAGCCAAAAGCGATGTAATTATTACTACTGCACAAATTCCAGGCAAACAAGCACCTATACTAATTACACAAGCCATGTTAGATACCATGAAGACAGGAAGTGTAATTATAGATTTAGCTGCAGCAACAGGTGGTAATACACCTAAAACAAAAAATAATGAAAACTTTACAACAGAAAATGGTGTTCTCATTGTAGGCAACAGTAATTTACCTTGTGGTATGCCTTTTGACGCAAGCAAAATGTATGGAAAAAATATTCTTAACTTTTTACAATTAATTATTACAAATGAAGGTGCACTTAACTTAAATTTTGAAGATGATTTAGTGAAAGGCACATGTATTACTCATAATGGTTCAATCGTTCACAATAGGTTAATTGATTAGCCTATTTTATTTTTAAAAATTAATTCAAAATAAAAATGGAAAATATCTTAAACTTTATTAAAGAACATGAGCAAATCATTTACATAGTTGTGCTAATGATTTTTTTAGGAATTGAAGTAATAGGTAAAGTGCCAAGTGTATTGCACACACCTTTAATGAGTGGTGCCAATGCCATTCATGGTGTTGTAATTATTGGTGCAATAATAGTAATGGGAAAAGCAGAAGCAGATAATTACCTTGCTTTAGTGTTAGGCTTTTTAGCAGTTATTTTAGGAACTTTAAATGTAGTTGGTGGCTTTGTTGTAACAGATAGAATGTTAGAAATGTTTAAGAAAAAGAAATGATTATTTTATAAAGTTTGATTAATCAATTGTAAGAAATTTAATTTTAATTTTTATGGTATTAACAATATGTTATTTAATAGGAAGTATCACTTTTATTATTGGTTTAAAAATGTTATCGCACCCTGCAAGTGCCAGAAAAGGAAACCTTGTAGCTGCTGCAGGTATGGCAATTGCAATTGTTGGCACCATTTTTTTATATGAAGAAGAAGGGAAAAAATTAGGCAATTACTTTTGGATATTTGGAGGCTTGGCAATTGGTACTGTGGTAGGTACTTTAATAGCTAAAAAAGTAAAAATGACTGCAATGCCAGAAATGGTAAGCTTATTTAATGGTATGGGTGGGGCTTGTGCAGCATTAATTTCTATTATTGAGTTTCAGCATATTGCTCATCACTTAAATAATAATGTTACTGCCAATTATGGCTTATTAATAAGTATATTTTTAGGGGCAATTATTGGTTCAGTTTCTTTTGCAGGTAGTATGATTGCTTGGGGTAAACTTAATGGTACAATTAAAGATTTTTCCTACAATGGGCAACAGTTTATAAATGTAGGTTTAATGGCAGTAATTTTAGGTATTGCCGGGTATTTGGTATTTTCACTTTCATTAACCAATGCTTATTGGTTTTATATCATATTTGTTGTATCACTTTTATATGGCGTTTTATTTGTTATGCCAATAGGTGGTGCAGATATGCCTGTAGTAATATCTTTACTCAACTCTTTTACTGGTGTTGCAGCTGCTTGTGGAGGCTTTTTATATGACAATAAAGTAATGCTAACTGGAGGTATTTTAGTAGGTGCTGCAGGTACATTGCTTACCATATTAATGTGTAAAGCTATGAATAGAAGTTTGAAGAATGTGTTATTAGGCTCTTTTGGTGGTAACAAAGCTGGTGCAGCAGGAAGCAAAGAACAAGGCTCGTTCAAAGAAATACAGCTTAGCGATGCTGCAACAATTTTGGCATTTGCCAATAAAGTAATGATTGTACCAGGCTATGGTTTGGCTGTTGCCCAAGCTCAACATACATGTCACGAACTTGAAAAATTATTAGAAGATAAAGGTGTAGAAGTGAAATATGCAATACACCCTGTTGCAGGTCGTATGCCAGGCCACATGAATGTTTTATTAGCAGAGGCAGATGTAAGTTATGATAAATTATTAGAAATGGAAGATGCTAATGAAGAGTTTAGAAGTACCGATGTAGTGTTAGTTTTAGGTGCTAATGATGTGGTAAATCCGGCTGCTAAAAAAGATCCTGCATCGCCAATTTATGGTATGCCAATTTTAGAAGTAGAACAAGCAAAAAATGTTATTGTTAATAAAAGAAGTATGAAACCAGGTTATGCTGGCATTGAAAACGATTTGTTTTTTCAGCCTAAAACCTCCATGCTTTTTGGCGATGCAAAAGCTGCTTTACAAAAATTGATAACAGAAATTAAAAGTGTTTAATTTATATTAAAGTAGGGTTTTCCATATAATTAAATTACCCTCTTTACCCCAATCGTTCATTGATGATTTTAATTGCTTAAGTAAATTAACATAACTTGTTTTTTTGCCAGATTTAGGAATGGCAAATATTGTTTCATCAATATTTGCTAATTCAACTTTTGTTGCAAATAAGGTTGTATGAATTCTTGGAATTGCAACTCCTAAAATCATACCTGGTAAACCTGTAAAGCTTAAAGGCCCACCAGTGCATGTTATTAAATCAGTATAAAAAGCAATTACATATACACTGTCAAAAATTTTACCAACTGCTTTTCTACATTCAATGCCTGCAATGGTTCGTGTATCATTTGTTATACGCCAATTTATTTTAGTTATACTATCTTCTAATAAAAAGGTAGTTTCAAAAACTTTTTTCTTTGCAATTGTTTTATGGGTTGCTAAATCGGTATAAGTAATATTTTCTAATGCATCATTATCAGCGAGCCACTCTGGTATTTTCTGTGCAGTTTGTGGGGCTTCTTTACCTGCTTTATATATTGTTTTATTTTGGGTAAAATATAAATTATAAAAAGTAGATTTTATTTTGGGCAATTCTTTTTTCATATTCATTATCCATACATTGTCATTCTCCTCATCGCCCCAGCTTAATTCAAGTACTTTATGAAGGTTAACTTGTTTCTCAAATTCAATTTTACCAGTGTTAATAAAAATTTGCTGAGCAGGTAAGTTTATAAACAAAAAATAAAAAATAAAAGATAATAGTATTGATTTCATATAATTTTTATTTTGTTATTGCAGCACCACCTTTATTAAAATTCCAAATAAAACTGAATAAAAAATATTGAGATAGTTGCTGATAGCCAGTTTCAGTAATAGTATTGCTGCTAATATCTCTTTCATAATTTCTTCTTTGATTTAATATATCAAATGCAGTAAAACGTAGCTGACTTTTATCGCCTTTAAAAATTTTTCTGGAGATATAAATATTCCAAATAGTAATATTATTATTACCTGAAAATAATTCAGTTTTTTGCCTTAACTCAGCTTCAATATTATTATTTAGTTCTAGTTTCCAAGGTAAATAAACCGACAAATCTGCTCCTAAACTTGCTGACCAATATTGGGTATTAATTTCAGAACGTATAGAAGAAGAGGATATATTATAAGCAATAGAGTTGTATAGCCACAAGTTAAATTTGTTTTCTTTTTCTTTAGAAATGCCTACATACATTTGATGGCTTTTATTTACATTTTTATTGGTTTGGTTGTTTACTATACTTATACTATTGCCAATATTAAACGAGTAACTTGCATTAACATAAATATCTAACTTTTTAACTTTAGTGTTGTAATTAATATTGGTGGTAAAGTAATTATTACCGTTTAGGTTTACATATTGCGATATGCTTCTTCCTAAACTATCTGTATAAATGCTGCTTCTAATTGCATTATAAGTGGTATTGTATCTAATTCTAAAACCATAACCTCTGTTTTTTAAAACCTGATAATTATTGTAATTAACTGCAAATGCATGGTTAAATTCCTGAACAAGATTAGGGTTGCCTTTTTGTATAAACAATGGGTTGTTGTTATCTGCAACAGGTTGTAGTTGGTTTATACTTGGCTGCTTGGTGTTTCCATTATAATTAATGGTAATTCTTTTATTAGAGTTAAATTTATAAGTTAAAATAGCGGTAGGATATATATTGTTGAATTGGTAATGGTAAGTTGTATCTTTTATTAAATCTTTTTGTTTAAAGTTGGCTAAAGATACATTTCCACCAAAAGATACATTTAATTTATTTTTTTGGTATCTAAACATGGTGCCAATTAAACTTGTAGCATTGGTAAACTTAAAGTTGTTACTAAATTTAGTATTAAAATCTTCGTATTTTCCAGAATTGTTTTTATCATAACTTAATACTTTGTTGGTGTAATTATTTAACTGGTAAGTATAGCTAAATTCAACAACTAAACTTTTTAAAAGTTGTTCTGTAAATGCAATTTTTGATTTTAAATTATTAGTATTATTATCCGATAATTTCTTTTGGTCCGTAGTGTCAGAAAAATTTAAACTTCCATTAGCATTATAAAAATTATTTTCAGAATATAAGTAACCATCATTATTTTGAGTGTTGAACTTTTGCTCTAAACTTAAAGATAATGTTCTTCCTATTTTTTTAAATTTTTTTCTTACCAATACATTATAATTTATATTCTTATTCTTCCCCTGATTTATTTTGTTTCTGATACTGTTGTTTACATACTGGTTCTGTTCATTTAAGGCTTCGTTATAATAATTACTGTTGCCATAGCTATTTCCTTTACTTGCAGAAACAGTTACTTTTAAAGATAGCAAGCTATCCATTTGCCAATCTACAGTTCCATTAATACCATGCTTGTCTTTTACGCCAGTAGTTTTGTTGTTTTCATTGTTAAAGAAAACGGTATCGGGTAATAATGATTTTGATTTTGAATAACCTGTTCCTTCATTAATAACTTTTGAATACAAGTAACTACCATTAACTTGTTGTTCATTATTATTAAATTTATTTCCATAATTTATACCACCACTCCAGCTTTTAGGTAAACCTTGCCCAAAATATTCCATACCATCAAAATCATCTCCTTCAAAATACATTGTAGATCCATCATCACTCATAGAAAAAGAAGTGTTAGATTGAGAGCCATATTTACTAGACTCATCCCAATTTAAACCTGTTTTGCCATTACTACTTGCAATACCATAAAAAGATAATTTTCTTTTACCTTTAAAACTATTAGCCATTAAAGAATTATTCCAAACATCTTTAATAGCAATACTTGCTTCTAATTTTCCAAACCATCCTTTCTTTGCATTTTCTTTTAACTTTAAATTTATGGTACGGCTAGTCTGGCCATCATCCACACCTGTAAAAGTTGCTTGGTCCGATTTTTTATCAAATACTTGTACTTCATTTACCATATCGGCACTTAAATTTTTTGTTGCAATGGTTGGGTCATCTCCAAAAAATTCCTCACCATCTACCATTACTTTTTCTACTCTTGTGCCATGTGCTGTTATGTTTCCATTTTTATCTACCTGAATACCAGGAAATAGTTTGATAAGATCTTCTACAGTAGCTCCTTGTTTAACCTTAAAGCTATCTGCTTTATACACTATGGTATCGCCTTTCATTCTCACAGCAGCTATTTTACTTACAACAGTAACATCAGCCAATAAATGAGCTTTAGGTGTTAATTTAACTGTTTCTAAGTTGATGTTGTTATCATTCAAAATATGGATAGTGTCAAAATAATCTGCATAAGTAGGATAGGTAACTAAAACAATATATTTCCCTTTATTAATTTTAGAGAGGTTAAAATTTCCATTTATATCGCTTCTTGTAAAAGTATATAAAATAGAATCTTTTGAATGTAATAAACTAATTACAGCATTAGTTAAATTATGTTTGTTTAAAGTGTCTGTAATAACACCCTTTATACTTGCATTTTGAGCATTAGATTTTTGAAAGCATATTAATATGATAAAAACAATAAAAAAATATTTCATATTACTATTTCAATTACTTATTAAAGTGTAGTTTTATTTAAGATTTAAAAATCATCTTCTTGGGCTAACTCAAATAATGTGTATTAAAAGAAGGTTTAATTTACTGAGTTAAAAATATTGCGTTATTAAATTTATTAATATTTATAATGGATAAAAGGCAACATAATAATTTATATGGTTCTAGTAAAAAAGTTAATCTACAAAACAAAACCGCCGTTCATAAAAATGCACCCAAAAGTAAATTAAAATACGAAGACAAATACTTTATAGATACTACTAAATCTGTTTGGAATTATTCATTATTTACCGCAACAGATATAAAGAATTTTAAAAATGGTACTCACTACAGTTTATACAAATTATTAGGTAATAAACAAATAGAAGTAAACAATTTAAAGGGAACTTATTTTGCTGTTTGGGCTCCTAATGCTACTTATGTTTCGGTTATTGGCAACTTTAACAACTGGAAAGTAAAATCTCATCCATTAAATGTTAGAGGAGATAGCAGTGGTATTTGGGAAGGTTTTATTCCAAGTATATTAAGAGGCGAAGCATATAAATACCATATTGTTGGTTATAAGGGAATAAAGCTAGACAAAGGAGATCCATTTGCACACTTTTGGGAGAAAAGGCCTGCTACAGCAAGTATTTGCTGGGATACTTATTATGAATGGAAGGATGTAAAGTGGATGAAAGAAAGAAAAAAGAACAATGCTTTAAATGCACCATGGAGTGTATATGAAGTACATTTAGCCAGTTGGATGAGGCCTGAAAAAAATAATGAAAACCTATACAACAGCTATCAATTAATAACCCAAAAGTTAGTACCTTATGTACAAGAAATTGGGTTTACGCATGTTGAAATTATGCCTGTAATGGAACATCCTTTTGATGGTAGTTGGGGCTACCAAGGTACAGGTTACTTCGCTCCAACAAGTAGGTTTGGTAGTCCACAAGATTTTGCAGCTATGATAGATGCATTTCATGTAGCTGGTATTGGTGTTATTTTAGATTGGGTACCCTCTCATTTTCCTTTTGATGCACATGGTTTATATTTATTTGATGGTGCTCACACTTTTGAATATGGCGATATGAGAAAAGGGTTTCATCCGGATTGGAACAGTTATATTTTTAATTATAAACGACCCGAAGTAAAAAGTTTTTTAATAAGTAGTGCAAGATTTTGGTGCGATAGATTTCATATTGATGGGTTAAGGGTTGATGCTGTTTCATCAATGTTACGATTAGATTATAGTAGAGAAGAAGGAGAGTGGGAGCCAAATGAGTTTGGAGGTAATGGAAATTTAGATGCTATTGATTTTATTAAAAAATTAAATGAAACTTTATACCTAGATTTTCCAGATATACAAACTATTGCAGAAGAAGCTACAGATTGGCCTTTAATTAGTAAACCAATTTATGATGGTGGTTTAGGCTTTGGAATGAAATGGATGATGGGATGGATGCATGACACTTTAAACTATTTTAAAAGAGAACCAAAAGATAGATTACAGCATAAAAACGATTTTACTTTTAGCATGATGTATTTTTATAACGAAAATTTTATGTTACCCTTAAGTCATGATGAAGTGGTACATGGCAAAAGCCCCATGATTTATAAAATGCCAGGAAACACTAAACAAAAATTTGCAAATCTAAGGTTGCTTTATACATATATGTTTACACACCCTGGTGCCAAATTACTGTTTATGGGTAACGAATTTGCTCAAACAACCGAATGGAATTTTAAGAGTGAATTAGATTGGGAACTTACAGATTTGGTTAGCCATGGTGGAATGTTGTATTGCATAAAAAAATTAAATGAACTATACAAAAACAACCCTGCATTATATGAATTACAATTTAGTAAAGAAGGGTTTGAATGGGTTAACTTGAATAATACTTCTCAAGCAATCTTTTGTTATTTAAGAAAAGGGAAGAGTACTAAAGATTATATGTTAATAATTTTAAACATGAGCAATCAAGTGCAGCATAATTGGAAAATAGAAGTTGGTTTAAAAAATAAATGGAAAGAGATTTTTAATAGCGATAGTAAGGAATTTTGGGGTTCTGGTTTGGTTTATAATAATGAAATTCAATGCGTTAAAACAAATAAGTTAAATAAAAAATGCACTCTTTCTTTAAGCTTACCAGCACTTTCGGCTATAATTTTACAATAATATCCTATTGTTTATATAAAAAAATTATAACTTCATACTATCATTCCCCCGTTTGTGTAAAATATTATGTTTGTCAATCTATTATATTGTTGTTTTAATTTTTAATTGGTTGTTGTAAAATAAATTTATCATGAACAACGTTATAGAAAAATATTGTAATTTTTTTATTGCTCATTTTGGCTTAAATATTGCAAAATACAGGCAAAGAAATTATTATAGTATTTTTTTTAAAACCAATATTCAGTACATTACTATGAAACATTTATTCATTTTAATTGTGGTTTGTTTTACCTCTGCAACATCCTTTGCAAATTCAAATTCAATTAATAATAATAGCGACAGTGCCAACTATTATTATGCAAAAGCAAAAGAATCAAGATCTCAAAGAAAAGTTTTTGATGCAGAAAAGTTTTTTCAAAAAGCATTAGAGTTTGATGCTAATAATGATGAAATAAGAATTGAATTTGCAGAATATTATATTGAAATGCGTAAGTATGCATTAGCTACAATTCAATATAGAACAATTCTAAAAGATAATCCTACACATAAAATTGCACTTCCAAAATATATTGGGCTTTGCTTTTTACAAAGAAAATGGGTAGAAGTAATTAAAAATGGAGAGATTGCTTTGACCAATAATATTAAAGTAGAGAATATAAACTTTATGATGGGTAAAAGTTATTACGAAGAAGAAGATTATGGAAAGGCAAGAAAATATTTAACTACTCAATTTAAACAAAACCCTAAACATAAAGAAACTGTTATTTTATTAGGAAGGGTTTATATAGAAATGAGCATGTATAACGATGCAATAGCAATGTATAAACAAGCAATTGAAAGCAACCCTGATGATTATGAAATTTTATATGAAATAGGCTTATTATACAGTGCACAAAATAACGATAGAGAAGCTGTGAAATATTTTGAAATGGCAGCCGACAAAGGAATAAAACAAGACTTGGCCTTTTTACAAAACTTAGGCATGGCATACCTGTCATTTAATATTCCAAAAGGTGTAGAAGTGTTGAATAAAGTGTTGGAGAAAAAACCAGGCGATGTGGAAATTCTTACTCAAATAGCACAAGCTTACTACAAAGCTCAAGATTATGGCACTGCCTACGAATTGTACTTTAAAATATTTGAAAATGATAATAGCAATGCAAAAGCTTTATATATGGCTGGTGTTTCTTTAATAAGAAAAGGAGATAAAAATAGAGGCACTAAGCTATGTGACAAAGCAATTGCAATGGAACCTAAATTAGGTGAGTTAAGATCTCAAAAATCTGTTCTATAATTATTCAGGCTTCGTATTTTTTTCCTCAATTAGTATTATCAGTCTGACGATTGTCGTTTGACTGATAAAAGTCTCATTCTTGCAGGAAAAATGAAAACAAACTATGCTAATGAATTAAGAAATTTATTTGTAAACTAAGTTTTGATATTATCAGTCTGACGATTGTCGTCTGACTGATAAAAGGCTCATTCTTGCAGGAAAAATGAAAACCAAATGATGCTAATGAATTAAAAAACTTATTTGTAAACTAAGTTTGAATATTATCAGTCTGACGATTGTCGTCTGACTGATAAAAATGTGAAACCAAACGATGCTAATGAGTTAAAAATTATTTAGGCTGCATATTTTTTTCCTCAATTAGTTTTCTAATGGTAACAATTTTTGTATCATAACCTTCTTTAATTGCAATTGAACTAGGGGGTATGTATATATCTGGTATTATACCTCTTCCTTTTGGTCTATTTTTATTCATTACCATTCTATACATTGGCAAAGAAATTCTAAGCTTGCTATTAGGCAAAATAATGGTTGGTAAATGCACTGCAGAGTTACCATAAAAACCTCCTCCTGTTTCTTCTCCAACAACAATTACATTTTCTTGCCCTTTTAAAGTTGCAATAAACATAGTTGCAGCCGAAAAAGTCATTCCACCTTGTATTAAATACACTTGTCCGTTAAAATGATATCTTGATTTAGGCTTAAAATAATGATGTTCAAACCTTCTATAATGAATTTTTTTATCTCGCTCTTTGGTTGCAAAAAAGTTCATTGGTATCCAATAAAGCCACCAATTTTTTAAATACTTTTTATGCGGAAAAGTTCTGTTAATTGCTTCCACAGTATCAGCATGTTTAAAGGGAGAGTTTGCAAAATACTTTAAAAGTTTTGTGGTTGTACCTACATCTCCACCACCATTTTGTCTTAAATCAATCACTACATTTTTAATTTCATCTTTACTTATAGTCTTCATCGTTTTTCTAAAAAATTTTCTCAATCTTCCTTCACTAAAAGTATTTATTCTAATGTAT
>JAIBAV010000068.1 GCA_019695015.1 Chitinophagaceae bacterium | reverse complement strand
AAAAAAGAATTTGGCATGGCTGCTAAAATGAGTAACCCACTTATAGAGTTAACTAAAAAAATTATGGGTAATGATGCAGAGCTAACTGGCATTGTTTATAATAATATTGCTATGCTGTACGAAGAACTAAATGATGTTGAAAAAGCAGCCGATTTTTTAAACAAAGGCAATGGTATTTTATTGAATAATTTTAAGCAAAATTTTTATATACTTAGCGAAAAAGAAAAGCTTACCTGGTGGAATAATCAGTCTTTTATTTTTAATATTTTTCCATCTATGTTAATGCAGTTCAATATTACTGAAGGCAAGTGGGTGGAGGCTTTTGCAAATAGGCAAATTCAAATAAAAGGCTTTGTATTATCCGATTCTAAAAACACTTTAAATGTAGCTAGAAATAACAAAAACAAAGAAGTAAAAAACTATTTAGACAAATGGCAGTACAATAAAGACCTACTATCAAAATTATATTCTCAACCATTACAGGATAGAATATATTCCACAGATAGTTTAGAGCAAAAAGCCAATACACTTGAGAAAAAAATAAACCAACTTAGTGCAGGCAACGTACAGCTTAACCATAAAACTTATACATGGCAAAATGTGCAACAACAATTACAACCCAATGAGGTAGCAATTGAGTTTATTTCATTTCCTTTTTACCGAAACAACAAATATTCAGATTCTGTTCAGTATGCTGCCTTAGTTATAAGTAAAACAGCCCCTCCTAAGTTTATACAATTAGGAACGCTTGCAAAGCTTGAACATTTTATGCAGGGAAAAAAAACAGATTCTAAAGAGCTAAATATTCATCGCTTATATAGAAGCAGATTGGCAAAAAAAGAGGCCTCATTTTATGGCGATAGTATTTACAATTTTTTATGGAAGCCATTAGAAGAATATATAAAAGGTAGTACCAATATTGCTTATGCACCAGATGGCATTTTGCATAAATTAGCTTTTCAGGCATTGCCAGTGGATAGTAATAAAATTTTGTTAGATAAGTTTCAGTTGCAACAGTATAGTAGCATTTTGCAAATTGCAGAAAGAAAAAAGGAAAATGTATTTAATTGGCAATCGGCATTACTATTTGGCGGAATTAATTTTAATGAAGCAAAAGTGAAGAATAAAACTACAATCAACTACCAATCATCTTCTGCAGCTTATGCAGCTTTGCCTGCTACAATAAATGAAATTTCGGGAATTGAGAAAATATTCTTAAAAAATAAATTAACTATTACTACTGTTAGTGGTAGTAAAGCAACGGAAGAATTTTTTAAATCTATAAACAATCACTCACCTCAAATATTACATATTGCAACACATGGTTACTTCTTAAAAGAAGTTGTTAATACTAATTCTACTAATTTAATGTTACGAGGAGAGCAATTAATCTCTACTTCAGAAAATTCGCTGCTTAGAAGTGGTTTAGTATTAGCAGGTGCTAACAAAGCATGGAGTGGAGAAAAGCTGCCAGATAGTTTAGAAGATGGAATTTTGAGTGCTTATGAAATTAGCAAACTAAACTTATCTAACACTAAACTTGTTGTGCTAAGTGCTTGCGAAACTGCCTTAGGTGATATTAATGGTACCGAGGGAGTTTTTGGTTTGCAACGTGCCTTTAAAATTGCAGGTGCTAAAAATTTAATTGTAAGTTTATGGCAAGTGCCCGATAAGGAAACTGCTGAGTTAATGCAATTATTTTATACCAACTTAATGCAAGGTAATAGTATCAGAAATTCTTTTTATAAAGCTCAAAAAGAAATGAGAAGCAAACATGCACCTTTTGCTTGGGCTGCTTTTATTTTAATTGAATAATGAAAAATTTATTTTTTAATGGTGGAAATAACAGCTTTAATTTTTCCATTAGCTGTTTTAGGAATATCCATTACTTCCTCAATAATTATGTCAATATCACCTAACTGGCTTTTTACTCTTTTAATAATTAATTCCTTTTCATCATCTGCCAAAGCTTTATCTGGCACAAGTTTTATAGTTATTTCGTTTAAACTGTTTTGTATTACCTGTGCTAGCTTTACTGTTTTAAGTCCAACAAAAATTCCATGAAAACGAACCATTTCTCTTCCATCTTTTCCATACACAACGTCTTCTACTCTACCAATAATTTCATCTATCACTGGCATGCTTCTACCACAACCACAAGTTGTATTCCTTAAAATCATTTGGTCGCCAATTTTGTATCTAATAAGTGGTTGATCAAAATTTAAAAAACCTGTACAGTAAACATTTCCTATCTCTCCTACTTTTACTGGTTGTAAATTATTATCTAAAAGTTCAATAATGCCAGCATCTGGACTAATATGCAAATTACCATGTTCACATTCTGAAATTAGGCTACAATATTCCATGCCACTCCATGCATCAAAAACTTTACAGTTATAAGCCTTGCTTATGGTTTCTCTCATTGTAGGTGTAAGCTTTTCGCTAGAGGTAAGCACAGCTTTTAATGGTGGTATTTGAATATTATTTTCTAAAAACATTCTTGCCAAAATATAATTACTCATGGCATAGCCTGTCATATAATCTATTGAATATTTATTAAAAGCCTTAGCATAGTTGTTTATATTTACAGGGCTAATATGATAGGCAGAAAAATAAACTTGTTTTTCAAAAAAGTTGTATCTGTAAAAAGGAGGATTATTATCAGCATCTGGCACTACCCTTCTACCACCAATCATACCTCTACTCATTTCTTTATTTACGCCTGCCCAATTTTTTATTCTAGCTTCGTTCAATGCAAACCAGCGTTGGTGCATATTGTTTGAATAACAAACTTGTATTGGAGTTCCTGTACTTCCACTAGAAGCAAAAAAACTACCTCCTTCTTCTCTACTATTACTCATCAATATTGTAGTACCAAACTGCCTAACATCTTCTTTCAACAAAAAAGGTAATTTGTCTAATGTATCAATATTTACTTGTTTTAAATCTGTTATTGTAAGCCCCAATTTTGTAAACTTATTTTTATAATAGGGCACATTATTATAGGCATGTAATAAAATTTTTGTTAGCTGCTCATTTTGATAATTATGCCATTGTTGAATTGTAAAATTTTCTCTTTGTTTTGCAGCAGTATATTCCTTATTAAATATTCCTCCATACCTTTTCTTTTTCCAATTATACCCATAAGCAGAAACTAATACATTTTGCAACCATACAGGGCTTAGATTGTAAATATTATTGTATAATGCCACTCTAAAAAATTTAAAAGAGAATAATGTATTGAAAAATTTGTTCTAGAACGAAATAAAAGTAATGAAAATTGTTTAAGGATCTTTTCTTATAAATTCAACATCTTTACTTAATGAGGTTGTTGGTTTTGAAGAGGTTGGTGATTGTTGATTGCTGGCTTTGCTAAAAAAACGTTCAAAATCTTGGCGATAACTAAAACTAATACCTTGCCTGTTTCTTCTGCCAAAAGTAGCACCACTAATATCTAAACTATTTTTATTAAAAATGATGGCTCTTAATTTTCTGTCTTTTGATAATACAAACTCAACATTCAAATCTGGCAACCATTGTAAATCTCCTGAAGCTGCATTACCAATATTAAAATCTAAATCGCTGCCAAAGGTTACAATTACATTATTATTGAAGAAACTTTTACCAATTTTAAAATTAAATATTTGCCTATCTACCTTACTGGTAGTTGTATTTACACCTTGGTTTAATATACTACCACTACTATAAATTGAAGTTCCTAAATCTACTTTTAAACTTTTATCATTAAATAGCTTTGCTAAAAATCCTGAGATAATTTTAGAAGCTGCCGACATAATTCTTTGTGATAAACTATTTACATACCCAGAAATATTGGAAGTGTAACTATTACCACCAGCCAATAAGCCTTTGCCATAAGGTGCAAAAGAGCCAAATACTATTAAGGAAGTTGCTTGTTGCAACATTTCGTTTTCGTCTTTTTCCATTCTGCCTAAGAATTGTGCAAAATCAGGATCGGTTTTAACGGGGCTGTTTTGAGGAAAATCTATTTTAAATTTAATAGAAGGCTGCATGAGTTGATCTCTTAATTGGGCTATTACAAAAACGCTTTCTCTTAAATTGCTTACATTGCTACTCATTATGCCAGAAGCATTGCCAGTAAGGTCGGATAAACGAACATTGTTTGTTTCGTAAGATGCATCTACATGAATTTTAGCATCCATTGCATCACCACTCCATTCAATATAATTGCCAACATCTGGCATTAAAATAAATGGCTTTTTAATTAAAGATTGAAAGTTGAAGTCATATAAACCATTTTCAATATTGTATCTTCCTCTAATATCCAGTTTTTCGTTGGTTCCAGCTTTAATGTGTAATCTTCCGTTACCTGTTGCTTTAATTACATCTCCAGCAATATCATCTAAAATTACATCAATAGATACTTTTTCATTGGCTGTTAAATCTAAATCTACCAGCAAATTAAATGCAGATGATTTTTTTTGCACTTCCATTTCTTTACCAAACTGTTTAAATACAATAAAATCAGCTTCATCACTTTCTTTGCTTACACTATTGGGTATATAAATGTGTGAAGTATCGTTAGAGCTAGCAATAATGGTCATTTTAGCATTGGTTTCTGGCCCTTTAAAACTTAATGAGGCTTTGCCAATTGCCGTTCCAAAAAATTGATTATTATCTTTAGCTTTAGTATTTAATAATAATAGTTTATTGGTGTTGGCTTCAAAATCGAAAGCCATATTTTTAAAATTCTTTTCGTATAGTTTTCCTTTAACTAATGCCTGATTATTAAATTTATCTTTAACAGTAAATCTTCCAAAATCTATCCCATCTTCTTCAAACTTTATTTGAGCAGAATCTATGATGTAGTAAACTTGCGTATAGTCAACCAATAGCCCTGCATTTTTTACCAACACGTTACCTATTAAGTTTACAGAATCGTTTCCAACTACTTTCAATGTACCTGTTGCAATTCCATCTACATCAGAAAAAATTCCTTTGAGATATTTTTGTAAGGGCTTAATTCTTGTTTTATTAAAAACAATATCTGTATTCAATTTATTAGTAACTGTAGAGTCTTTAGTATCATAACTACCCTTTATGTTAAAATCGTAATCTGTATTAGGAGAAATCCAGTTCCAGGTAATTTTACCTGTTTTACTGTTGTATCCTGCTATAACATTTGCAATTCCAATGGAGTCTTCATCTACCTTAAAATGTTTTACTTGTAAATTGGCATCGGCTGTTAGGTTTCTAAAAATATTATCTACCTTAATTTTTCCTGTAGTAACTCCTTCTAATTTTGGGTCTTTTAAAGCATAGCTAACAAAATCTCCAATAACTACATTTTTAAAATCAATAATTAAATTAGTTGCATTGTTATCATCTTCTGTTTCTGTATTAAAATATATTTCTTGTAACCCTTGTGTAAGTTTTAAATTATTAGTTGATAAGAAATTTTTTCGAACAACAAAAATTCCATTTTTTTCAATATTCCACTTTTTTTCATTAATCACAAATGAAGAAGGTTGAAATTCTACTCTTGCACCATCTTCTAAAGTAAAAACATCGGCCGAAATAAATGCATCATTTAAAGTACTGTTTGCTCTTGTTTGTATATTAACTTTTGAATGATCATTAGCAGAGCTTATGCTAAACTTAGTCATTGGTAAATGAGTGCTATCATTAATCACAGTGCTTAAAATATCTCCTGAAACCGTTATGGAGTCCATAGTTCCTTTGCCTATTAATTCTACACCAGATAAAAAATAATCTTTATAACCAATACCTGGTATTTGAATATTTGTTTGAAGTGTATTTGCCTTTGTATTTATGCTTCCTGTAATATATGCATCATTAAAACCATATAAATTAGTATCTATTAACTTTAAATATGGTTCAGCATAACCAGTAGTTATATCAAAACTAAAATCTTGATTTTGTGGAATGGTATCTGGTTCTGCAATATAAGCAGGGTAATACTTATGTAAAAATGATTGAAAACTTGCAGGCAAACCCATAATACTAAAGCTGCCTAAAATATTACTTGAAAAATCGGTACTACTTAATCGTAAATGTTTTATATTATTGATATAGTTAGAAGCAATAACCAAAGAATCGAATTTAATTAATTGATTATTGTTTGTTACAACTGCATTTAAAAGTTTTGCTTCACCTTCAAAATTATCAATGTTAGTACCTTTAAAATTCACGTCTAATGTGCCTGTTACTTGCAGGTTGTAATTTGGAGTAATTTTTAGTTCTTTATAATTAGATTTTAAAATATCCGCAAACAAGTTAAATTTTGGCTTATCTTCTGTTAAATCTATTTGCATAATGCCAATAAAATCTAAATTAGGATCTGCAATTTTCACTTGTCCGTTAAAGGCTTGTTTCTCAAAAGTTCCTAATGTTGAAATATTGGAATAACTATATCCATTTAATTCTAATTTTTTAATATCTCCATCAAATGTAGTTTTCATTTTACTTAATGTGTAACTACTGCCATTTATTTTACCTTGAAAAGAGATATTGCCGATGATAGGTGAGTTAATAAATTTTCCTAAATTAAATTGCTGCGTATTAATTTGCCCAGTATAAGTAGGCTCTTGTTTTGCAGGAAATTTCATAGAAAGATTGGTGTAAAGTGCACCTAAATTGGTGCTTAAATTACCATTGGAAATAAAATTATTATAATGCCCATTAAAACTTCCTTTATAAACAATATTTCCTAGTGCTGGTATATTTGGATTAGTATAGGATTTTAAAATAGGTATGTATTGTAAAAGATCATTTGCAGTGGTATAAACCGCCCCATTATTTAAACTAATAAAAGTTTTTTCAAAATCAGGCAATCCCTTCATGCTTAAGTTGCCTGTAATTATACTAGAACCTGCTTTGGCAAATAAATGAGTTATATTAAAATCTGATACAGTGCCTTTGTATTTACCACCTATTTGTATATTTTTATTTATATGAGATAAGGCTGGTGCAAAAAATGCAATATCATTACTGTGAACATTGGACTGCCTAAAATCTGCAACCATCACAACTTTAGAGATATAATTACCAAAATCATTGTTAAACCTATTAAACTTCATTGCATAGTAATTACCCAATTTACTTTTATTGGTTTCTAAACTTAAATTGGCAAACTCCATTATTTGTGGGGTAACTTTATACTTAGCATTTAGCTGTTTAACTACTAAGCCACTTCTTTCATTACAGTTAATTTCAATACTTGCAGTAATTGTATCTTTTTGTAGCAACACGTTATTAAAACTGCCATTAATTTTATTAAAAGCAATATGTTCTCCATCAAAATGTAGTGTAGGCTTATCTTGATTGGCGTTGCTTATAAATGTACCACTGTTAATTTTTAGGTTGGTAACTTTTACAAACATATCTGCTGGGTTTAACCTTGATATGCTATCTTCCTTTCTAGGTTTCTTAAGCTTAGGTGGTCTTAATGCAGTGTAATTATCAATTATTACAACAGGTTTATCAATTATTATAGAATTTAAAATTAACGAGCCTTTGTTAAAATCAATATTATCTGCATCCACCACAAAACTGCCAAGTTTTACATCTATTTGCTCACCAGTCCATCTGTCATTGTTTACAAATCTTATATTTTTAAAATCAATTTTTTTTAAGTTTAAAGCAAACCCATCTTTATTACTTTTAGTACTTGTAGATTTTGTAGGAGAAGAAAAATGGTCAACTATAAACTGATAATTCCATATACTGTCTTTACGTTGTAACTTAATTACTGCATCTTCTAAACCAACATATTTAATTACAGCTTTATCTTTAAAAATAAACCAATCTGTTATTCTCACTTTCAATTGTCCAGCATATAATAATGTATCTTTTGTTTTATCTGCAACAAATACACCTTCAATATCTGCCTTATTAAAGAGAGAAAAATTTACATGCTTAACAGAAACTTGTGTACCTAATTCTTTTGATAATTTATTACTAACAATACCAACTAACCAATTTTGAACTGGTGTAGTTTGAATAGCTAACCATAAACATATTATGATTGCTAATAAAATTAAAAAAGTTCTTCTTAATATTTTAAGAAATTTTTTCAGAATTATTTAATTTAAAATGGTGAAAATATAACTTTCATTTTCTTTAGGCAAATTGAATACCAAATTGAAGTAATTATAACCCATGTTTTAACTTTTTATATTCTGTAATTTAACATAAAAATTGCAGTACAAAAAATCAATTTATTAGTTAATGTAGAGGTAAAAAATATAGCTTACCTACAAAATTTTGATAATTAAATAACAATACTATATTTGCTGCACTAAAAACTAAAAATTTAAAAAGTGCCGTACGAAAACAACGAAAAAAAGAATGACAGCGTTTATAGTAAACGTATTAGAGCAGGAAAAAGAAGAACTTACTTTTTTGATGTAAGAGCAACTAGAGGAAATGATTACTTTTTAACAATTACCGAGAGTAGAAAACGTTTTGATGACAATGGCTACGACAGACACAAAATTTTTCTTTATAAAGAAGATTTCAACAAATTTATTAAAGCTTTAGGCGAAGCTGTAGATTATGTAAAAACAGATTTAATGCCTGATTTTGATTTCGATGCTTTCAACCATGAGTATCCTGAAAATGAAAATGGAGAACAAGACTCAAGAACTATTACTGATCCAGTTGTTGAACCTATCGCATCTAACATTGAGGCTCAAAATAATTCTACAGAAGAAGTAGATAAATGGTAATTTAAGTACAACAAATAATAAATAAAAAGCCTTGCTAAATAAATACTAGCAAGGTTTTTTTAACCCTACTAATAAGTATTTCTATACTTAGTTCAATAATTTACTTTCTTAACTTTGATGAATAATGCAACCCATTCAAAAATTTTTAGACGGACAGGTTTTACTTTTTTATAAACCATTAAAATGGACAAGTTTTGATGTAGTAAAAAAAATTCGTTCACTTATTAAAGTATCTAAAATTGGTCATGCAGGCACTTTAGACCCTTTAGCTACAGGGCTTTTAATTATTTGTACAGGAAAATTTACAAAAAAAATAAATGAATTTATGGGGCAGCCTAAAACCTACACTGGTAGTTTTACTTTAGGTGCTACAACAAGCTCTTATGATTTAGAACAAACACCAGAAAATTTTAAAGATATTTCTCACTTAACTGCAACAGAAATTTATAATGCCACTTTACCATTTATTGGTAATATTTTACAAATGCCACCACAGCACTCTGCAATTAAAAAAGATGGTAAAAGATTATACGAAATGGCCCGAAAGGGAATTGAAGTAAAGGTAGAACCAAGACCTGTTACAATTTATACATTTGAAATTACAAAAATAGAACTGCCATTGGTGTATTTTAAAGTTATTTGTAGTACTGGCACTTATATAAGAAGCCTTGCGAATGACTTTGGTAATGCTTTAAATACTGGTGCTTATTTAAGTAGTTTGTGTAGAACAGATATAGGTGAATTTAATATTGAAAATGCCTACACAATTGAAAGTTTTGAAAATGAAATAGCAAAGCTTAGAAATTCTGAAACAACCATTTAAATATGAATTTGGTAAAATATATAACCAATTATTTTTCGAGTAAAAACAGAATTTTTTTGGTTTGTATTCTTACTATTCATGTTATCTTTTCTTATTACTTTATAAGCAAACAATATATTACTTATGATGAACCAAGTTATATTGAGTATAGTAAACGATGGTTACACGGTAAACCAGAAAGAGTAGAAGCTTTAGATGATAGTAAAACACCAGTGATTAGTATTGTATGGCTGCCACGTATTGTTCAGCAAATTATTCAACCTAACTTAAAGCAAACAGATTTTGGTAAAAAAGATCAGGAACAAGGCAGGTACATGATGATAATATTTTCGCTACTGCTACTTATTTATTTTTATAAATTTCTTCAACTTCTTAAAATAAAATATTGGCTACCTGTTTTTTTATTTATTATTATTGATCCCCTGCTTATTGCATATTCTGTATTAATAAACTCCGATTTATTAAGTGGATTAGTTTTACTTGCTATTATATATCATTTGTACCAATATTTATTTTTTAAAAAAAGAAGCCATTTTATTTATAGTTGTATTTGGTTAGCTACAGGCTTGGTAACTAAATTGAGCTTTGTTTTTTTTATTCCTGTATTTTGGCTAATAATATTTGTAGTTCATAAAAAAATAGATTGGAGAAAATTTTTACTTTTTGTTTTACTTATTTTACTTGTTGTTAATACTTGGTTTTATTTTAAAAACACTTGTTTACCTTTAGGTCAGTTTCAATTTAGCAGCAATACTTTTAAATTAGTTCAACAGTTTTTACACTTTTTGCATTGGCTACCTTTACCACTGCCCGAAAATTATATTTATAGTATAGATTTGTTGCAATACCATGCACAATTAGGAGGTAGTTACAACAACACATATCCAGGTGTTTATATACTCAACAAATTTTCACTTACAAATAATTTTTGGTATTATTATTTAGTGGCAGCTTGGTATAAATTTCCTATTAGTATTTTATTTTTAATAACAACTGGTTTATTTGCTTTTCTTTATAGGTTTAAAAAAAATATTCAAAAGTATTGGATAATTATTATCTCTATTGTTTACTATTTATTAGTATTAAGTTGCTTTAATAAATTTCAAATTGGTATAAGGCATTTGCTAATTGTTTTACCTTTAATGTATATTTTAATTGCAGTATTATTAAATTACTTAGTGCAAACAAAGTTCAAGTGGGGTATTGCAATATTGTGGCTTTTTATGTTTTTTTCTGTTGCAAAATATTACCCAAACTTAATTCCATATACTAATGAATTGGTTACCAATAAAGCCAAAGTATATGAGAAATTAATGGATACAAGTATTGATTATGGGCAAAGCAAATTAGATGCAAGTAATTTTTTGCAACAAAACACAGATTTTAAAACACTAACAGAAACACCACAAACAGGAAAGTATTTAGTAAGTATGCAACAACTTGTTTTGCACCAAATGTATAAGGACACTTCATACAATTGGCTCATAAAAAATTATGAGCCAATTGGGATGTATAAATATGTTTATTTACAATTTAAAATAGATGCATTAAAAAGGTAAATCATCTACCAAATCATCGGTATTATTAGTTGGTGTAAATTCGTTGGTATTGCTTGTTGTATTTTCTACAGTAGTACCAAGTTTACTTGTTTCCATTCTCCATGCATCTAAATTGGTTATATAATTATCAGTACCATTCTTATTCCATTTAGTTCCTTTAATATTAAATAATACTTTTACTTCATCACCAATATTAAATCTTTCTGGCATAGTAGTTTTATCTTGTACACATTGAAATTTTATATAGTTTGTAATAATTCTACCACCAATGTCTTCCGATTTTTCAATTACAAACTCTCTAGTTTTAAAAGTTTCTGTACGTTGAACAATATCAAATTTTGCAACTAATTTTCCTACAATTTCATAACTCATATAAATAATATTTTTTATTAATTACAAAGGTAGCTTAATAAATTTTGCTTTATTCATAAAAAAACTTTGTTTTATTAACAGCAAAAATCTAACTTTCATTTTTTATAAAATTTCACCATGTTTAAACAAATTTTTGCTACCTATTTTTTAGCTATATTATTATTTGCCTGTTCCACTCCAAAGCAAAATATATCCATTCAATTTAAAGATTATAGAATACAACAATCCGATAAAAAAGACAGCACATTAACAGCAATGCTTAAACCTTATTCGGATAATATTCATCAATCTATGAATACGGTAATAGGTTTTTCTACAAAAGGCTTATCTAAAAAACAACCAGAAAGTGAATTAGGAAATTTTTTAGCAGATTGCATGAAAATAATGGCTGAAGAAAAATTTTCTCAAAAAGTAGATGCAGCATTTCTAAACTATGGTGGCATAAGATCTTATTTACCTAAAGGAGATATTACTACAGGAAATATTTACGAATTAATGCCTTTTGATAACTTAGTTGTATTGCAACAAGTAAGCGGAAAAACATTAAACCAATTTTTAAATAAAATTGCTGAACGTGGTGGTTGGCCTGTAAGTGGTGTTAAAATGCAGATAAAAGATAAACAAGCTGTAAATATTTTCATCAATAATAAACCATTAGAAGAAAGTGCCACTTACACTATTGCAAATAACGATTATATTGCACGTGGTGGAGATGATTGCGATATGCTAAAAGAAATTCCGGTTAACAATAAAGGGTATTTATTTAGAGATGCCATTATTGCTTTTATTAAACAGTTAACCAAACAAGGCAAACCAATAGAATGGAAAATAGAAAACAGAATAACTTATTAAAAAAATAACAATGCACCGTAGAAAATTTTTAAAAGAAACAACATTAGCTGGTAGTGCTTTAATAGCTTCCTCTATACTACCATTTAATAGTTTGTATGCAGCTGTTAAAGACGATACAAAAAATATTTCTATCCTACATACCAACGATGTTCACAGCAGGTTAGAACCTTTTCCGATGGATGGTAGTAGAAATGCTGGCTTAGGAGGTGTAGCTGCTAGAGCTGCTTTAATAAAAGATATTCGACAAAAAACAGAAAATGTTTTATTGTTAGATGCAGGAGATATTTTTCAAGGAACTCCATATTTTAATTTGTATAAAGGCGAACCAGAAATTAAAGCAATGAGTTTAATGGGCTATGATGCTGCCACTATGGGTAATCATGATTTTGATGCAGGTTTAGAAAATTTTGCCAATCAGTTAATACATGCAAATTTTCCGATAGTTGTTTGTAATTATGATTTTAATAATACCCCAATGGAAGGGAAATATTTACCTTACACTATAGTTAAAAAAGGTAAATTAAAAATAGGAATACTTGGAGTTGGAATAGAAGGAAAAGGACTTATACCTGCCGATTTATTTGGCAATACCATTTATAACAACCCAATTGAATGTGCTAACAATGCAGCAAATAAATTAAAAAAAGAAGGTTGCGATTTAATTATTTGTTTATCGCATTTAGGAGATAAATACAACGATGATAAAATAAGCGATGAAATTTTAGCAAAAGAAACCTACGATATAGATTTAATTATTGGCGGGCATACACATAAATTTTTTAAAGAACCAAGAAAATATAATAATAGAAAAAATAAAATAACATTAGTAAATCAGGTTGGTTGGGCTGGTATTCAATTAGGTAGATTGGATTATACTTTTAGCAAAATAAAAAATAAAAATTTGGCTAATTCAGAAACTGTTGTAATAGGGGGAAAAAGTAGTGAATAAAAATTTTTTTTTCAATATTTATTACACATATTGCACTCCCTTCAAAAAAAAGTTTTCAACTTATTAACATTTGAAAATTTTGATAAACTGGAGCTAAAAAAATATTCTTAACTAATTATATAATTTGTAAACTAATTATGGCTAAAACTGCAGAAACTGTATGGGTAAATTGCCTTAAAATTATTAAAGACATTGTAGAATGGCAACATTTTAAAACTTGGTTCGAGCCAATTAATCCGGTAGAACTAAAGAACAATGTTTTAATGATTCAGGTACCCAGCCAGTTCTTTTATGAGTACCTAGAAGAACATTATGTTGCTTTACTTGCAAAAACTTTAAAAAGAGAATTAGGTAAGGAAGCAAGATTGGAATATAGAATAATGGTAGATAGCGGTAATGGCAAAAATGGAAGTATGGATATACCTACAAGTGGTGTAAAAACATACAATAATAACGAAATGAATTTTCCGCTTGTTATTGATAATCCAGTAAAAAATCCATTTGTAATTCCGGGCTTAAAGAAAATGCAAATAGATCCACAATTAAATTCTAAATATACATTTGATGCATTTATAGAAGGAGATTGTAACAGGGTTGCCAGAAGAGCAGGAAAAACAGTTGCAGAAAAGCCAGGAGCCAATTCTTTTAATCCATTAGTTATTTATGGTGGAACTGGTTTAGGAAAAACTCATTTAATACAAGCAATAGGTAATGAAGTAAAAAGAACTAATCCAAATAAAGTAGTTCTTTATGTAAGCAGCGAAAAGTTTATTAATCAATTTCAAGACCATAGCAGAAACAATGCTATCAATGATTTTATACATTTTTATCAATTAATAGATGTTTTAATTATTGATGATGTTCACTTTTTTGCAAGAGCTGAAAAGAGCCAGGATGCTTTCTTTGCAATCTTCAACCACTTACATCAAAGTGGAAAACAATTGGTACTAACCAGCGATAAAGCTCCTAAAGATTTAGATGGTATGCAAGAAAGGTTATTAAGCCGTTTTCGTTGGGGCTTAAGTGCCGATTTGCAAATACCAGATTATGAAACAAGAATTGAAATTCTTGAACGTAAAATGAAGAATGATGGCTTAGATATGCCTAGAGAAGTTGTAAAATATGTTGCTTATAATATTAATACCAATATTCGTGAATTAGAAGGTGCTTTAATTTCTCTTTTAGCTCAATCTTCTTTAAACAAAAAAGAGATAGATTTAGAACTTGCTAAAAAAGTATTAAGAAACTTTGTTAAAACAAGTAGTAAAGAAATTACTATTGATGCTATTCAAAAAATGGTTTGCGAATATTTTGATGTACCATACGAAAAACTATTACATAAAACAAGAAAAAGAGAAATAGTTCAAGCAAGGCAAATAACCATGTACTTAGCAAAAGCATTTACTAAAAATTCTTTAAAAACAATTGGTGAGCATTTTGGAGGAAGAGACCACACTACTGTAATTCATAGTTGCCAAACGGTGAAGGATTTAATGGATACTGATACCATTTTTAGAGAAAACGTAATGGAGCTTACTCAAAAAGTACAGCTTGCAGCTATGTAGTTTTATTATACTATTTAATTAATCAAAACTGCTTCTTCAAAATACAATGAAGAAGCAGTTTTGTTAAAAGGGTGTAGTTATAAATCTTAATTCAAGCAGTTAATATATTTTTAAATTAGTTAAATAATTTTTTACATAGTCTGTTACGCCTTCTTCTAAAGTATAAAAAGTATTTGCATAGCCTGCATCATACAGTTTTTGCATATTAGCTTCAGTAAAATATTGATACTTATCTCTTATATCTTCTGGCATATCAATAAATTCTATTTTGCTTGGTAAATCTAAGCCAGAAAAAGTTGCTTTAACCAAATCTTCAAATGTTCTGGCTTTACCTGTACCTAAATTAAATAACCCATTTTTTGTTTTATTCCATTGGTTAGTAAGCATGCAGTTCATCATCCAAAAAATTACCAGAACAACATCTTTTACATAAATAAAATCTCTTAGCTGTTTTCCATCTTCAAAACCATCTTTATGGCTTTTAAATAGTTTTACTACACCATTATTTTTAATTTGATTAAATGAATGCCAAATTACACTTGCCATTCTTCCTTTATGGTATTCATTAGGTCCGTAAACATTAAAAAATTTTAAGCCAGCCCAGCTTGGTGGATGAACGGTTTGTTTGACTGCCCATTTATCAAATTCGTTTTTACTAACACCATAAGGATTTAATGGTTGCAATTTTTGAATTATTTCATGGGTATCTTCATATCCTAAACTACCATCGCCATAGGTAGCAGCAGAAGATGCATAAACAAATGGAATATTATTTTGTACTGCATATTGCCACACATGAATGGAGTAATTATAATTTAATTCTCGGTGAACTTCGTAATTAAATTCTGTGGTATCTGTTCTGGCTCCTAAATGTATTATAAAGTTTATGGTGGGCTTTTCTTTAGTAAGCCAATTAAATAAATTATACCTTTCAATTATATTAATTCTTTGAATGGCTTCCCAGTTTTTTCTTTTTATTTCTACTCCAAAGTCATCTACCAAATAAATATTTTTATACCCTTTACTATTTAAAAAAGAAGCCATACAACTACCAATAAAACCTGCAGCACCAGTAATTAAAATATTGGTTGAAGTGTTTATATTATTCATTTAATAAAATATTAATTAGTTTAAATGCTTTTCAATGGCTGTATCATACTTCTCTTTCCAAACCAAAATATTATCCCATTTATCGTTATTTATTTCAATTTCTCCGGCTGTTACTGTTCCTATTTGTGTAAATGGAATATTTGCTTTTGTAATGAATGTTTTAAAACTTTCATAATTAGAATTTGCAACAGTAACCACTACCCTACTTTGTGCTTCTCCAAACCAATAAGCATCTTTACGAATAGTAGTATTATAAGAAATACTAAAGCCTAAATTATTATAAAAGCCTTTTTCCATTAAGGTTATTATCAACCCACCTTCGCTTATATCGTGTGCAGATTGTATTAATTTTTTATTGATGATTAATGCAATGAATTGTTGTATTTTAAATTCCTCGTCTAAGTCAAAATATGGTACATCAGAATATTCTATCTTTTTAATTTTATGCAAATATTCGCTAGATGCAATATCATTTTTTTGTTCTCCAATTAATACAATAATATCACCTTCACTTTTAAAACTCAAGGTCATTTTATTATCTATATTATCTAAAATACCTACCATTCCAATAGTTGGTGTTGGGTAAACTGCACCTTCGGGGCTTTGATTATAAAAACTAACATTGCCACCTGTTACTGGGGTATTAAATTTTCTACAAGCATCGCCCATGCCTGTAACAGCTTTTACAAACTGATAATAAACTTCCGGGTCATACGGATTACCAAAATTTAAGCAATTAGTTACACCAATGGGTTCTCCTCCACTACAAACAATATTTCTTGCAGCTTCTGCCACAGCAATCATTGCACCAACAAATGGATTGGCAAATACATATCGGCTATTGCAATCAACAGTTACAGCTAATGCCTTTCCTGTGCCTTTTGCTAAAATAATTGCTGCATCGCTAGGTGCATTTGTACTTGCATTTGCAGTACCTACCATACTATCGTACTGATTGTAAATCCAACGTTTAGAAGCTATATTGGGAATTTGAATAAGTTGTTCGGTTATGGCTTTTAAATCATTTACATCCTCAATTGTATCAATATTAAATTCTTTAATTTTCTCAAAATATTTTGGTTCAGAATATTCTCTGGTGTATTGTGGTGCTCCTCCTCCTAAAACCAATTCATTGGCTGGTAAAGAGGCTTCTAAATTCCCATCCAAGTAAAAATTTAAAATTCCATCATTTGTAACTTCGCCAATGTTGCTTGAACTTAAATCCCATTTTTCAAAAATATCTAATACTTGCTTTTCCATCCCTTTCTTTACCACAATCAACATTCTTTCTTGGCTTTCGCTCAACAATAGTTCCCATGCCTTCATATTTTTTTGACGGGTGGGTACATTGTCTAAATAAATCTTCATACCTACTTCACCTTTTGCACTCATTTCGGCAGTGCTGCAAATAATACCTGCAGCTCCCATATCTTGCATGCCTACAATGGCATTGGTGTTAATTAACTCAAGGCAAGCTTCTAATAATTTTTTTTCTTGAAATGGGTCGCCAACTTGTACTGCAGGTAATTCTTGTGCACTTTCGTTTGTTATATCGGCACTTGCAAAACTTGCACCACCAATTCCATCTTTTCCGGTTGCACTACCAACAAAAAAAACTGGGTTACCTTCTCCTTGTGCAGTGGCACTAATCATTTTATCTGCTTGCATTATTCCCACACTCATTGCATTTACTAATGGATTGGTATGGTAGCAATCTTCAAAGTAAATTTCACCAGCAACAGTTGGCACACCAAAACAGTTGCCATAATGCCCAATGCCATGTACAACTCCATTTAATAAACGCTGCGTTTTTTTATCTTGTAAATTGCCAAAACGCAAACTGTTTAAAGATGCAATTGGCCTGGCCCCCATAGTAAAAATATCTCTTTGAATACCTCCAACGCCTGTAGCTGCACCCTGAAAAGGTTCTAATGCACTTGGATGGTTATGGCTTTCAATTTTAAAAACCACACCAAACCCATTGCCCATATCCATTAAGCCTGCATTCTCTTCGCCTGCTGCCACTAACATTCTGCCACCACTTCTTGGTAATGTTTTAAGCCATTTTATAGAATTTTTGTAACTACAATGCTCACTCCACATGGCACTAAAAGCACACAGTTCTGTAAAGTTTGGTGTACGACCTAACTTTTGCTTTATCAACTCAAATTCTTCTTCTGTTAAACGAAGTTGTTGGGCTGTTTTTGCTGTAATTTCCATTGTAAAATTATATTCAGCAAATGTAAGCTAAGTAAGAAAGCAAGCAATATTTAAAGCCCAAAGATTATTAAGATAATATGGATAATTGCCATTTATCTTCTATAATAAAATTTAAAAAAAATAATATCAATTGAATTTGAAATTTATATAATTTTTATTCTACTTATATTACAAAGCCATCTGGTATAATTGCACCTTTTTTAATTACTACAATACCTTCTTTTATCACATATAATTCATGTTCTTTATTTTCTAAGTGCTTGCCACCATTAATAACAACATTATTTCCAATTCTACAATTCTTATCAATAATCACATCTTTTATTTGGCAATTATCGCCAATACCAATTTTAGGAATACCTTGTATTAAATGCTTAGCCATTTCTTCAATTGTTTCATAATAATCGCTACCCATAATGTAGGAATTTACAATTGTTGTTCCAGCACCAATTCTTGCTCTAATACCCACAACACTATTTTCAATTTTACTTGCATGTATAATGCAGCCTTCTGCAATCAACGCTTTATCTAATTGGGTGCCACTAATTTTTGCTGGTGGCAACATTCTTGGTCTTGTATAAATATACTTTGTATTATCAAATAAATTAAACATTGGAATTTCTAATGTTAAAGAAAGATTGGCTTCATAAAACGAATAAATATTTCCAATATCTGTCCAATAACCATCGTACTGATAGCTGGTAACTTTATAATTTTTTATTGAATTTGGTATTATTTCTTTACCAAAATCTGTTGCAGACGGATGAACATTTTGTAATAAATCAAAAAGAACTTTTCTGTTAAAAACATAAATACCCATTGATGCAAGATAGTTTCTACCTTCTAATTTCATTTGTTCGCCAGTATCGCTAACCCAGTTTGCTAATACATCTAATTTTGGCTTTTCTACAAAAGAAGTAATTACATTTTCAGTATTTGTTTTCATTATTCCAAACTCTTGTGCCTCTCTTTGATGTACTGGAATTGTTGCTATACTTATATCTGAATTACTTTCTTTATGCTCGTTAATCATAGATGCAAAATCCATTTGGTACAATTGATCGCCACTGAGAATTAACACATATTCAAAGTCTAAAGTATCAATATGCCTTAAGCTTTGTCTTACAGCATCTGCAGTGCCTTGAAACCAAGCTTGATTATCTGGCGTTTGCTCTGCTGCTAAAATATCTACAAAGCCTGTACTGAATGCACTAAAATGATATGTGTTTTTTATATGCTTGTTTAGTGATGCACTATTAAACTGCGTAAGAACAAACATTCTATTAATATTGCTATTAATGCAATTACTAATTGGAATATCTACTAACCTATATTTTCCGGCAATTGGTACAGCTGGTTTGCTACGTGCTGCTGTTAATGGGTATAAACGAGTACCTGCGCCACCACCAAGTATAACTGCTACTGTGTTTTTACTAATTGTTGACATACATCAAGTACATTGGAGTTTTAATATTTAATTATCCAAATGTATGGTATGAAGTTAACTGTTATCTATTGATTTTAAAAAATAAAGCCTACAATTTTTAAAAATAATTTGAAGTTTTAAGATGCTGCAATTTTATATGCTTTTAAAAACAAATTTCTCCAAAGCTTCCATTTAAAATAAGTTTGCTTTTGTTAGCTTGCTCTGTATATCCAATAATTTTTGCTTCAATCCCTAATGTATTTGCAGTTGCAATCATTTTATGTGCAGCAGTTTCATTTGTAAAAATTTCTAGCCTATGCCCCATATTAAATACTTGATACATTTCTTTGAAATCTGCATTAGAGTTTTCTTGTATTAACTTAAATATTGGAGGAGCATCAAACAAATTATTTTTAATAACCAATAATGGTTTGGGTAAATATTTCAAGCACTTAGTTTGCCCACCACCACTACAATGTATTACACCATAAATATCCTCAAAATTTTCTTTCAATAATAATTTCATTAAAGGTGCATAGGTACGTGTTGGGCTTAATAAAAGTTTACCAATTTCAATATTTTCATTTTCAACTTGAACGGTATCTGTTAATTTATTTTTACCAATGTACACCACATTATTGCTTAAAGAATGTTCAAATGTTTCAGGGTATTTTTCAGCATAATATTTACTTAATACATCATGCCTTGCACTGGTTAAGCCATTACTTCCTAATCCACTGTTATAAGCAGTTTCATAAGTAGCTTTACCATAAGATGCAAAGCCAACAATTACATTTCCTGCATCTATTTTATCGTTAGTAATTAATTTATTTTTAGGCCAACGAGTAGTCATGGTGCCATTTACTGCAATAGTTCTTACCACATCTCCTACATCAGCTGTTTCTCCTCCTAAATAATGAATATTAATTCCGTAGTTTTTTAGTTCATTAAAAAATGTTTGTGTACCATTAATAATTGCTTCTAAAACATCTGCAGGTATTTTAGATTTATTTCTATCTATGGTAGAATTGAATAAAAAATTATCATACACACCGACACAAAGTAAATCATCTAAATTCATTGCAACTGCATCTTGAGCAATACCTTTCCAAATGCTTACATCATTAGTTTCTTTCCAATATAAATAAGCCAAAATACTTTTTGTACCAGCACCATCGGCATGAGAAATATTTACAAAATTTTCATCGCCAAGTAAAAAATCTGGATACATTTTGCAAAAAGCATTTTTATATAGCCCTGGATCTAATTGTTTTATTGCATTATGCACTTCTTCTTTTTGTGCAGATACTCCTCTTTGATTATACAATGACATAATGGTATTTTTAAGCTCTACTAAAAACTTGCTTTAAAGTAATTAATTGTTTGCAAAAGTAAATCTATGTATCCTATTTGCCATTCACTATTTTTGTAAATATGAAGGTATTTAAAGATTTAAACCAATTACTTGCATTTAATAATGCTGTTATTACCATTGGCACTTTTGATGGAGTGCATGAAGGACATAAAAAAATATTAAAACAGTTAAAAGAACAAGCCATTACTGTGAATGGAGAAAGTATTGTAATAACTTTTTACCCTCATCCAAGAAAAGTTGTTGGCGATACAACAGGTGTTTTATTACTTACCACTTTAGAAGAAAAAATAGAATTACTTAAAAAAGAATTGATAGACAATGTTGTTGTAGTGGAGTTTAATGAAGATTTTGCTAACCAAACTGCAGAGGAGTATATATCAGATTTTTTATTTAAAAAATTTAAACCACACACTTTAATTATTGGCTACGATCATCACTTTGGTTATAAACGAAAAGGTAATTATGAATTACTTGAAAAATTTGGACAAAAATTAGGTTTTAGTGTAAAAGAAATTGATGAAAAACTGCTTTCAGAAACAGCTATAAGCAGTACCAGAATTAGAAAAGCTTTGCTACAAACAGATTTATATACTGCTAAACAATTGTTGGGATATGATTATTTTATTGAAGGGAAAGTAATTGAAGGAGATAAACTTGGCAGAACCATAGGCTACCCAACTGCTAATTTACAATTACATAATGAAGAAAAACTGGTACCTGGAGATGGTGTTTATGCTGTAGAAATTATTTGGAATAAACAACCATTACAAGGTATGTTATATATTGGCAGCAGGCCTGTGGTAAATGGAAAAAGAAGGGTAATTGAAGTAAATATTTTTAATTTTAATGAAACTATTTATCAAGAAAATTTAAAAATAATATTCCAAAGTTATATACGTGCCGATATTAATATGAGCAATTTTGAGGAGCTTAAAAGACAATTAGATGTAGATAAAACATCTGCACTAACATTTTTTAAAAATAGTAAGTAAAAAATTCTTACCTCATCAAATACATTTTACCATAACCTGCTTTAAAATATTTTTGGGTATTTATGTTATCTCCAAAACCATCTTTAAACTCAAATCTTTCTAAACTATTGCCATTTAAATTGGTTATTACTCGATATAGGTAAACGCCATTTGCTAATTTTTGTCCATACATATCAGTTCCATCCCATTTGTATTCTGTAATATTTTTTCCTATTCTAATGGGTCCTAATTCATCTTTATTAATTTCTTTTACTATTTTACCAGTTACTGTTAAAATTTGAATTCGTATGTTGGAGGGTACTTGACTACCAGTTAATGTAAACACAAATGCTGTAGAAGAAGTAAAAGGATTGGGATAATTAAACACATCAGAAATCATTGGTTTATTATTTACATTAAATGTAACACTGTATTGTTTTGCCCCTGCTTTGTTGCCACTTTTATCTTTACCACTTACCATTAATTCATATTCTCCATCTTGTACAAGTAATGGTTTAAAATCGGCAATTGCTATGTTATTATTGCCAATGGTAGCTGGTGTAAAACTTAAAGTATCTGTACCATAAGCAAAACGCTTTACAGTATTATCAGGGTAACGTAATTGAATAGTTATGCCTGCAGTATCATCTAATTTTAAAAATTTGGCTTCATCATTAAGCTCTACTTTAATTACTGGTTTAGCAGATACAATGTCTCCACTAAATATATGAACTCCATCAAAAGTAACATCTATAATTGGCTCCACTTTATCGGCCTTAACATAAAAATCTTTATACAAAAAATTATTAAACAAATATTGTTCTGGTGGTGTATTATTTGGGTTAACATTAATTTTCAAAGTGTTTTTCCCTATATAATCTTTAGTATTTATTGGTATTTTAATTAAGCTTGTATCTCCTGCATTTAATGGTTTTTTTATTTTTGATATTGGTATAGAAGTAGTGATACCATTTGCATTGGTTAATAAAACATCTACACTTAAACTATCGGTAAAGCTTACATTGCTAATATTTTTAAATACAATAGCAGCAGTTAATAATTCACCTGCTTCCAAAGTATCTTTAAAGTTAAAAAATAAATTACTTGCCAAAGAGCCATCTGGCAACAAATCTGCAATTAATCTCCAATATCTTAGTTGATAGGGCGTAAGATGTACTGCATCTTTATTACTTAGTTTTAGTTTTAAAAATGGATAAATATTGGCATCAATAGTTTGTATATCTACATCTTGCTGTGTGGTATTAATATTTGTCATTAATACAGTTTCAACACCAGAATTATTTATACCAACAATATCCATTAAAGGAATATCTCCTGCAGATAAATCACTTGTTTTACCTCGCCATTTTAATGTTTTCCATTGTTTTGCTGGTCCTAAAATTGGAGAAGTAACATAGCCTAAAGAATCGGTGGAATTAACTGTTACATCTAAATGAGCAATATCGTTAATATCAAAACCAAAAGCAGATTTTGGAGTGAAAGCAGCATTGCCTTTTTGAAAAGCAAAAATCCATGAACGAGGAAAATTAAATGAATCAATATTTAAAAAGCCATTCTCTTTTAACTTGCCATAAAGAGTGTTTTGAATAGAGCCATTAGCTATAGAATCATTCATCCAAACTGCAACAGGATTAGCATCAAAAGGTAAATCTAAGTTCACTCTTGCAACAGCCACTACATTATTTGGAATCCAGTTGATAAAATCTCTCATCTTATTTCTTTCCAGTAAAGAGTTATAACTAAATTCAAAATTATACTGCCTACCTGGCTTTGCACAGTTTACAGCACTGCTACCCATAAAACCTCCAGAAGCACCAACAGAATCTAATGCTGGTAATGCTTGGTTATAATATGGTTTCATGGTAGTTGCATCAAACAAAGTAAAACGAACAGCATAACCTAAGCACCCACTTGATACAACATATTTTCCATTTTTTGAAACAGAATAATCCGCATCGTATGGAGAGTAAGGAAATACTCCTTGTGTAATATTCAAGTTAGTTGCTGCCAATCCATAATTCCAATTTCTTGAGAAACTATCTATATATATTCTATTAAAACTGCTTTTAAAATGTTGGTATAAATGCGATTGATTATAGCCAGTTTCTGTTCCATTTAAATACACAAAACTTGCATTATTCCATCTTGTTTCCCCACTATTAGGTACTGCAGCAACACGCCAATAGTAAACTGTTGAATCAGTTAAGGCTATAGATGGATTAAATTCAATAGCCCCACCAACCGAATTTTTAAAATGGGTAATTTTTAAAGCAGAATTAAACAACTCCGTAGTATCTATTTCCATCACATAATCTTTTGCAGCAGCAATTGGGTTTGCAGTAGTGGCAAAAAATTTTATTGTATTGGTATTTACTATAGAAAAATTATAAGGATAAACAGGTTTAATATCATCATCAAAAATAAAAAAGCATTTGCTTACAGTATTATTTAGTTTACTCAATTCATTGTACTGGTTTAAACTATCTATAACTATGGTAATACAATTATTTCCTTTATCTCTTAAAGGAGAAATACTTGCATTTAATATTAAAGAATCGGTATTACGAATAGAGGGTTTAATAAAACCATTAAATAAATAATCTACACTTCCATTACCATGTTGCCATTTTACAATAACATGAACAGAGTCGCCGGCATTTACAGTTTTAGCAGCCTGAGATTTTCCAATATTAAAAAGTTTGGCTTTAAGTGTGAAATTGTTATCAGCAACCGAAAGAACTGTTGGGTTTATAGTTACACTATTTTCTTCTACAGCAAAATCTGGTTTATCTTTTGCATAAACTTTTATGGCTGGATCTCCATGTAAAATAAATTGCTCAGCGTGAATACGAGAAAAAAAATCGTTGAAAGAAAAAGGAGCCATGGCATCCATCATATTTTTTCCAACATAATTATTGTACCCTGTAGAAGTTCTTATGGAATTATAAAAACCAGTAGAGTAAGAGTTTAAATAACCTGTTAGCCCAAAGTGAGAGCTGGCAATTACTCCAATTGCACCATGCTGGTTTGCAAATACAAATTTTTCTGAGAATGAAGTAATATTATTTAATCTAGATTCATCATAATCAAAAAAGTTACCTGCATTGCACCCATTTAATAAAAACATTGGATATTTTCCTGGGTTGTTATAATCTAATGGATTATTCAAATTATAATCTAGTTGTGTAGCAGCACTATGCCCAAAATAAGTTAGTAAGGCTATACCATTTTTGAAGTAATTTTTTAATAAATCAACTACTGCTGGAGTTGCACCACCACCGGTTGCAACAGTATTAAAATCTGCTACACTACCACCAAACAAAGTATCTTTAATAATAGCTTTATAACCATTTAAATAAGCAATTAATAAAGGTTCAATATTAGGATCGTTGCCACCTGCAACATGTACTATTTGTTTTTGCCAAAGCTTATTAGCTACAGTTTGTACATTGTTGGCAGCTTCTTGTTCGTATTGTTGTACCTTTTGTAAATAAATGCTTACTTCATTAGGGTTTACTACAGATAACCTACCTACCAAAAGTAAAGGTTGCGGATTTACACCATCCGAAACCAATAATGCATCTGAAGCAGGCCAGCCAAACGTTGGAACTAAATTTAGTTTATCTGCATTAAGGTTACTTTGGTTAACTGCATATTCATCATACGCAACTGCTTTACCAATAATAAATATTTGTTTAGGGTTAGTGGTAAAATTTTGCTTGGCAAAACGTACAAAATTTTTTACACTTAAAGGGTGTTTTTTAATTCCGAAAGCAAACTGATCTACTAGGTCATCTATATCATATATTTTAGCATTAAAACCACCGCCAGCAAGGCTTGTACGATACTGACGATATTGATCTACAGGCTCTCCAGCATTAATGCCTGCAATTTTATTAGATACAATTAAATAATTTCCTTGATTACTAGTTAAGCTATAATTGATAAATGTTTTCTCTTGAAAATTATTTATTGTTTGTATAGCTGAAATATCCTGACTTACTAAAACAAAATTTCTTGATGTAGAAGAGAAAGGCAATGCAAATTTTATAATACCGTTTTCTACAACAGCAGTATATTTAATATTATTTACTAAATCGTACAAAACAGGAATAGCTGCACTATTAAAATTATTTATCTCTATATAAGTACCAGCAGGGTTGGCACTTGCAGCAATGGTAAAATCAAAATTAGTTTGATTTCCAAAGTTAAATAGCCTTGAATAGGTTAAACTTACATAAGCCGAATAAATTCTGTTAACATTATCTGCTATATTAACTGGGTTAATAGAAATGCTAAAATCGTTTGTAGAATTATTTATTGCAGTCATAGGAACACTACTACTAAAAACAGCAGATTGTTGTGCCGTTAGCAACTGATTATTTATGTAAGCAGTATTATTGAGTTTTAATGTAACATTTCTGTTTAAATAAGAAACGCCATTAACTGCCATTTTTATACTTGCATTAGGACCTGTTGAATAAGGATATAAATTGGAAGTAGAAAAAGTATAGGGCGAACTTGCATATATTTCATTTGAACCCCATCCTTCACCAATATCATAAGAAGAAGAGGTTACTCTTTCTCCTGCATTTTCTCCATGACCTCTATGAATACTCTCTTTAAAATCAAATTGTTTTGTATAAATAAAAAAAGGCTCAGGGGCTAGTGAATTTCCAGCTACATTATTAATGCCATTGGAGTAACGATAATTTTGAGAAGCAACGGTATTTACTGTTAAAAAATAACAAGCAGTATCTGTTTGTAAACTAATTTTATCGGAGAGTTGAAAACTAGCCTCCCTATACAAAGGTTTATCAGGAATTCCATCGTTTTTTATGCCCAAAAACTCAATAAAACCATTATTAGGCAAAGTTCCATTAGCAACACTTGTATATAAAGTAACTTGTTGCCCATTTCTCCATAACTGAAAAAAAGCAGCATCTGTATTTTGTAAATTAGTTGGTAAATCGGTTTTATTAATTCTATACAAACCCGAAGAAGCAACTTTAAATTTATAATAGGTTTTACTAAAATCTATCCACTCGTTATTAAATGTTTGGGCATTAGCAACAAAAGAACTACTTATACAATAAGCCAATAAAAAAATAAATTTTATATACTTCATTATACCAATTAATTGTTTTCTTAACGTACAACAAAAAAATAATTTTCTTTTGTACGAATAGGCTACGAATATAAATATTTGTGCATTACAAGAATAAAAAATAGAAAAGCTAACAATGTAAAGAGAACAATAATCTTCAAACTGCTTCTTTCAATAAAAAAGATTATTTGAGATTAAAATGGGTATTTTGAATATAAGCCATACTTCACAAAAGGCTTAAAATGAGCTAATTAATAAATATTATCGTTAAATAATAGGTTTATTTTCAAAAAATATAAATAATTAAGGATTAAAATGTAATTTCGCTGCCATTTTATTTTATTCAATAGTTATTTTTTTAAATCTATTGCAACGAAAATAATGGAAAATTAGTCTAATAGCTAGCAAGTAAAAGTAACAAGAAAAATACACTATGAGGCAGCTCAAAATTGCAACCCAGATCACCAATCGAGATTCACAAGCCGTAGAAAAGTATCTGCAGGAAATTTCTAAAATTCCTATGATCACTCCCGAAGAGGAAACAACACTGGCACAGAAAATTAAGATGGGTAATCAACGTGCACTTGACAAGTTGGTGCAAGCAAACTTACGTTTTGTGGTATCTGTTGCCAAGCAATACCAGCACCAAGGTCTTTCTTTAAGCGATCTTATCAACGAGGGAAATCTCGGCCTTATAAAGGCGGCTCAACGCTTTGATGAAACAAAAGGCTTTAAGTTTATTTCTTATGCCGTTTGGTGGATTCGTCAATCCATTTTACAGGCTTTGGCAGAGCAAGGACGTTTAGTACGTCTTCCTCAAAACAAAATTGGTACGTATAACAAAGCTAATAAAGCTTACATGGCTTTTGAGCAAGAACACGAACGTGAACCTTCTACAGAAGAGCTTTCTGAAATTTTGGAAATGAGCGAAACAGAAATTAACAACATTTTCCAAAGTAATACAAGGCATACAAGTTTAGATGCTCCTGTTCATGAAGCTGAAGATGTGGCAATGGGAGATTTATTAGAAGGAAGTGGGGACACAGATGATGATATTATGAAAGATTCTTTACGTGAAGAAATTCGTAGAGTTTTAAAATCATTATCACCCAGAGAAGCCGAAATTGTAAATGCTTATTTTGGTTTAGATGGAGAAAATGGTGTAACCATTGAACAAATTGGTATTAAATATGATTTAACCAAAGAACGTATTCGCCAAATTAAAGAAAGAGCAATTAAACGTTTACAAAAAGTTCGTTACAGTAACGCACTTAAAGCATACTTAGGGTAAACATTTAAAAATTAATTTTGTTAGAGGCTATCATTAAACGATAGCCTCTTTTTTTATCAGTACCATCAATTATTGAAAGTAATTCTTGTTTTTACACACTCTTTCCATTGCATATTTTAATATAAAATAGTAGTTTAACTTTGCAGCCAAATAAATAAATATGAGTAGTACAATAGAAAAGGCAGAAGTGTTAATAATAGGAAGTGGACCTGCAGGATATACAGCAGCAATTTATACAGCAAGAGCTGGGTTAAAACCTGTTTTATACCAAGGTATTCAACCAGGTGGGCAGCTAACGATAACAACAGAAGTTGAAAATTATCCAGGGTATGCAGATGGCATTCAGGGACCAGAAATGATGACCCATTTTGAAAAACAAGCAACCAGAATGGGTGCAGATATTCGTTATGGTATTGCCACCAAAGTAGATTTTAGCAAACAACCTTATAAAGTAGAAATTGATGAAGAAAAATGGATTGAGAGCAATGCAATCATCATTTGTACTGGTGCATCTGCCAAATGGCTTGGCATACCTAGCGAACAGAGGTTAAATGGCTTTGGAGTGAGTGCTTGTGCGGTTTGCGATGGATTCTTTTTTAAAGGAAAAGAAGTTGCAATTGTAGGTGCAGGAGATACTGCAGCGGAAGAAGCAATTTACCTAAGTAAAATTTGTAGCACTGTACACATGATTGTTAGAAGAGATGCTATGAGAGCAAGTAAAGTAATGCAAGAAAGAGTTTTGGCAACACCTAATATTAAAATTTATTGGAACAGTGAAACAGATGAAATTTTAGGAGATAACAAAACAGAAGGTGTAAGAATAAAAAACACCTTAACAAATTCAACCATAGATATTGCAATAAGTGGTTTTTTTGTTGCAATTGGCCATCAGCCAAATAGCAAAATTTTTACTGGCTGGATAGATATGGATGATACAGGTTATATTAAAACAATACCAGGTTCTTCAAAAACAAGTTTAGCAGGTATTTTTGCTGCAGGAGATGTACAAGATAAAATATACAGGCAAGCAGTAACTGCTGCAGGAAGTGGCTGTATGGCAGCTTTAGATGCTGAAAGATACTTGGCTACTTTGGAACATTAATATAAATGTAATTTCTTATGCTTTCCATTCATCTAAATAATTTATTGTTTTATTCTTATCATGGTTTATTTCATGAAGAAAAAACAATAGGAAATGAATTTGAACTAAATATTACTGTGCATCAATTAGAAGTAAAAGAAAATATTACCTCCTTAGATGATACCATTAATTATGTAAAAATTTATGAGTTGGTTGCCATTAGAATGAAGCAACCAACTTTATTATTAGAAACCCTTTGTCAGGATATTTGTAGAATTATTTTATACAATTTTTCATTGGCTAACTCTGTTCAAATTAATATTAAGAAAAAACACCCACCTATAAGCCAATTGCAAGGTAGCGTTGCCGTAAGTTTTGAAATGAAAAGGTAATATAAAGGTGTAAATAATTGAAAATATATCTTAATTATTAAAAGTATTGGAATTAATTGTTTACAAGTATATTACTAAAATATAGCTTCATTACAGCAACCCAATTACTTTTGCTTTAGCTCAAAAAAAAACTTATGAAGCATTTTAACTTTTATACCAAACAACAAATTTTATCTTATACAAAAATTAGAAGGTTTGAAACTAAATTGGGCGAAAGAATTAGATGTATTAGTAATAAAGAAGACTTTGAGCAAGCCATAAAATTACCATCAGTAAAATTTGTTTTATTTGGCATACCAGAAGATATAGGTGTACAAGCAAATTATGGCATAGGTGGCACTAATAGTGTTTGGTTGCCATTTCTACAATCTTTTTTAAATATTCAGAGTAACGATTTTTTAGACGGTGCTGAAATTTTACTTTTGGGCTATTTTGATTTTTCTGAACTTAATAAAATTATAGATATTAATGCAGAAAATAAGGATGAAAAAGTAGAAGCTTTTAGGCATGCAGTAAATACAATTGATATAGAAGTAGAACAATTAATGCATGTAATTACTCAAAATAATAAATTACCAATTGTAATTGGTGGTGGGCATAACAATGCATACCCTTGTATAAAAGGTGCTGCTAAAGGCTGGCATAAAGCAGGTATAACACCTCTTGCACAAATTAATGCAATTAATTTAGATGCACATTCAGATTACAGGCCAATGGAAGGAAGGCATAGTGGCAATGGTTTTAAATATGCCGAAGAAGATGGTTATTTAGAAAAATATTGTGTTATTGGCCTACACGAAAATTATATTCAGCAAAATGTTTGGGTGGATATGGTAAACAACCCTTTTATAGATTGTATTACATACGAAGATATTTTTATTCACGAAAAAAAATCATTTATACAATCTGTATTACATGCAACTGCTTTTACAAAAGAAACTTTAACAGGTATTGAACTTGATATAGATTGCATACAAAATGCATTAAGTAGTGCTTTAACCCCTGTTGGCCTTACTCCAACTCATGCAAGGCAATACATTAATTATGCAGCATTACAAAGCAAACCAGCCTATTTACATATTTGCGAAGGTGCTACACAATTAAATGATGGAAGAGTAGATAGCAGTACCGGAAAATTGATTAGCTATTTAGTGAGTGATTTTATAAAAGCAATATTAGAATAATAGTTGAAGCACTTTAAAACTAAAGTTGCAAACAACGAATACTATAGTGTTAATTATTTTCGTTATAATTACTATAAACTAAGCTTACATTTATGTTGCCAAATTTTTTATTAAATGCTTAAAATTATTGTTGCAATATTATTATGTTTTAATGTAAATAATTTGTTTGCACAAGAGTTTATAGTTACTACCCCAAAGCAAAAAAGAAATGATTTTGCAAAAAATTTTGTAAGAGTACTTAATAATGCTGGCAATTATTTTAAAGATATTAAAGATAAAGCACTAAAAGAAGAAGATACTATTTTTACTGAAGGCAATGTGTTTAATAATAAAATAAAGCTGAAAGGTGCTGTAGCTGCAAGAATAATTGAGGATAGTACTACCTATGCAGGATATTTTTTTGGCAATTATCCAAACCTTGATGCTGTAGAAGCAGCTTATGTAAACTTAACTAATTTAATTGCCGAAGCATTAATGGGTAAAGTAATCTTTAGAAGTGTGGATGGTAGCAATAAAACACCTTGGGTTAAGCAAACAAAAATTGCTTATACACAAAATAGCGGCTTTTTTATGTTCAATATGTTTGTTGAAATTTATCAAAACAATGCAGATAGCACATTAAACTTAATTTTAAAAGTAAAAGGAGGCAAACCACAGTATTATTATAAAATAGCCTGTAATGAACCTATCAAAAGTTTTATGTTTGTTAGTTCATTAAGAACACAAGTAAATACATTTCAAAAAAGAAAATTTGATGGTTGTTTAGGAGATATACCAATGTTTAATTGCATTGGAGAAAGAAAAAGTAAAGATTCGTTAGAAGTGGTGTATGAAAAACTTGGGTTTAAGGAGTTGCCAGATGCATTGAAAGAATTTGAAGCCACACTTACCAATATTAGAGTTAGCCTAAATGATTATTATGTTTATTATATAACAAACAATAAAAACAATAATATTAAACAAGTTAACTTTTTAAAATTTGATGATATAGATATCAAGCATCCTAAATCGCTAAAGCTTAGTTTAGTGGAGAAGTTACATAAAAATTTTAGCCTGGAGTTAAGCTTTGTGTATAAATAAAGGACACTATCCCATAAAGTGTGTAAGTAAAATAATTAGGGGTTCAGCTTTTTTATAAAAGCTGAACCCTTTTTTCAAATATTGTTAAGAACTGATTTAGGATAAGCCCCCAGTTTGGGATAGGCATAC
>JAIBAV010000174.1 GCA_019695015.1 Chitinophagaceae bacterium | reverse complement strand
AAGCATCTGCTAAGTGTTGTTGTTCGTTGTCCATAAATAAACTGTGTTTTTAAAGTTATAAAAAAGTCTTCATAAAGTTGGGGTACCCCAACTTTATGAAGACTTACACAGTTTATAAGATAGTACCGTCATGTTGAACGAAGTGAAACATCTGCTTGTTCCTTTAATGTTATTCAGAAGATCCTTTGCTCCACTCAGGATGACTTAAAGAAATGCTCAGTATTACACTCATAGTAGGAATGACCTCCTATTTGAACATATAAATATATAAATAATCAATTTAACATCAAAGAGCTAATTCTTAGAAAATCCCTTAATATTGATTAAAGAATTATTAGTACAAAACTTTAGTTTTTTTATGGCCTCAAAGCCCGATATTTGCCAACAAATCTATCTATAATTAAGTTTAATTTCAACCAATAATGAAGGATTTTAGTTACATTACCAATTCCCACCCAAGTTTTATTGAAAATTTATACAATGAATTTTTAAAAGACCCTAATAGCATTGACCCTGACTTGAAAAAATTTTTTGAAGGTTTTGACTTTGCTGTAAATTTTGGAAATTTTAATCAAATTATTAGTTCTGATCAAACATCTTCTGCTACCACTTCATCTTCTCAAAACATTGATTGGATGAATGAAATAAAGGTTTATAGGCTTATATTAGGTTATAGAAATAAAGGCCACTTATTAGCAAATACCAACCCCATTAGACCAAGAAAAGACAGAGGTGCAAATTTAGATCTAAACTTTTTTGGTTTATCCGATGCAGATTTAAACCAAACTTTTTATGCAGGTAATTTAATTGGGTTAGGCCCCACCACATTAAAAAATATTTTAGAATACTTACAAAAAATTTATGCCAATGATGTTGGTATTGAATTTAAATATATCAGCAATCAAAATAAAATTGATTGGTTAGTGAATGAAATAGAACAAAAATTCAGCTCTCCACTATCTTTAAATAAAAAGAAAAGAATTTTAGAGAAATTGAATGAAGGGGTTATGTTCGAAAAATTTCTTCATACAAAATACATAGGTCAAAAAAGATTTTCATTAGAAGGTGGCGAAAATACTATTACAGCATTAGACCAAATTATTACAACTGCAGCCAATAATAATGTTGAGGAAGTGGTAATTGGCATGGCACACAGAGGCAGATTAAATGTACTTGCTAATATTATGGGTAAAACCTACGAACAAATTTTTAGTGAGTTTGAAGGTACAGGATCAATAGATCAAACCATGGGTAGTGGAGATGTAAAATACCACATGGGATTTGGCAGTAAAGTTACCACAGAAGATGGAAAAGAAGTTCATTTAAAACTAATGCCAAACCCATCGCATTTAGAAGCTGTAAACCCTGTTGTAGAAGGATTTTCAAGAGCAAAAGCCGATATACTTTACAATAGTGAATATAAAAAAATATTACCCATATTAATTCATGGCGACTCATCGGTAGCTGGGCAAGGAATTGTATATGAGGTATTACAAATGAGTGAATTAGAAGGTTACGATACAGGTGGCACTATACACTTTGTTATTAATAACCAAATAGGGTTTACTACAGATTTTGATGATGCCAGAAGTGCAGACTATTGTACATCTATTGCTGCAATGGTACAAGCCCCTGTTTTGCATGTAAATGGCGATAGTGCCGAAGCTGTAATAAAATGTGCAGAAATTGCAACTCGTTATCGTCAACAATTTAACAGCGATATTTTTATAGATATGGTTTGTTATCGTAAACATGGCCATAATGAAGGCGATGACCCTAAATACACCCAACCAAAACTTTATGCATTAATTGATAAACATGCAAATCCAAGAGAAGTGTATGTTAAACATTTATTAGACAATGGCGAATCTGATGCACAGAATTTAGCGAAAGAAATGGAGAAAAAGTTTTGGGCAGACTTACAAGAAAGATTAGACGAAGTAAAGCAAAAGCCTTTACCATACAACTATCAACAATCTGAACTTGCATGGAAGAGTTTAAGAAGAGCCAAAGCAGAAGACTTTGACTTCTCTCCTTCTACAGCAATTAGTGATACCGAAATTAGAAGGTTATTTAATGGTTTAATGCATATTCCATCTAACTTTCAGCCCTTAAAAAAAATAGAGAAATTATTATTCGATAAAGTAAAACTATTAGAAACTGAAAATAAAATAGATTGGGCAACAGCCGAATTACTAGCTTATTCCTCTATTTTAATTGAAGGAAAAATTGTGAGAATGAGTGGGCAAGATGTTAAAAGAGGCACTTTCTCTCATCGTCATGCAGTAATTAGAGATGAGGTAACGGATGAGTTTTATAATCGTTTAAACTCCATTCAACCAAATCAAGAAAAATTTAGAATTTATAATTCTTTATTAAGTGAATATGGTGTTTTAGGGTTTGAATATGGATATGCAATGGCCAACCCAAATGCTTTAACTATTTGGGAAGCCCAGTTTGGAGACTTTTGTAATGGTGCTCAAACAATGATAGATCAATTCATTGCATCTAGTGAACAAAAATGGAATAGAATGAATGGTGTAGTTATGCTTTTGCCTCATGGCTACGAAGGGCAAGGGCCTGAGCATAGCAGTGCAAGACTAGAAAGGTTTTTACAACTCTCTGCAGAGCTGAACATGGTTATTACCAATATTACCACTGCAGCAAATCTTTTTCATGTTTTAAGAAGACAGTTGGCTTGGGAGTTTAGGAAACCTCTTATCAATTTTTCACCAAAAGCTAATTTACGTTATCACGGAAGTTATAGTGATATAAACGAATTTACTTCAGGTGGTTTTAAAGAAGTAATAGATGACGCCAGCGTTCAAGATTCTTCTCAAATACAAAAAGTATTACTATGCTCTGGTAAAATTTATTTTGAATTAGCTGAAAGAAAAGAAAAAGAAAACAGAAATGATATTGCCATAATTAGGTTAGAACAAATTTATCCAACACCAGAAAAACAATTAAAAGCATTACATAATAAATATAACAAAGCTATTTGGTTTTGGATTCAGGAAGAGCCTTTAAATATGGGTGCAGCAACCTTCTTAAAAATGAACTTACAAAGTATTAATTTTGGTATTATTAGTAGGCATGCAAGTGCAAGCACAGCTACTGGCTACTCCAAAGTTCATAAAACCGAACAAGAAGAAATTATAAGTACCGCTTTTAGTATTTAACAAAAACAGAAATAATATAAATTTAGAAATAAATATTTGTGATAGACATTAAAGTACCTACCGTTGGAGAATCAATTACTGAAGTTACCTTATTAAAATGGGTAAAAAAAGATGGAGCCTATGTAGAAA
>JAIBAV010000011.1 GCA_019695015.1 Chitinophagaceae bacterium | reverse complement strand
ACCTCTGCATGTGCATACTGGTATTTTGGGCTGGTTCTTATTGTTAGTTATTGGCGTAGCATCCAGATTAATTCCTATGTTTTTAATTTCAAAATATACAAACCCTACAATTTTATGGATTATTTTTTGGTTAATTAATACCGCCCTTATTTCATTTATAATAATCTTCTTTTATCTTCCTCTTTCTTATACATTAATTCCAGATTATTTACTTTTTGTTGCCATAGTTTTGTTTATTTATTATTGTTACAATGCCTATAAACAAAGAATAAGAAAACAAGTAGATGAGCAAGTAAAACTATCTTTACTTTCAACAGTATTAATGTTATTACCAATACTACTACTATTTATTATCATTATTTTATTTATCAATAGCTCTGCCGAAAATTATCAACCAATGGTTGCTTATGGTTTTATGATATTTTTTGGATGGATAACAGCCATTATTTTAGGTATGACCTTTAAAACACTTCCATTTATTGTTTGGAATAAAATATATCATCAACGTTCTAATAAAGGTAAAACGCCTAACCCTAAAGATTTGTTTAGCAATACCATTTTTAAAATAATGAGTATAGCTTATATATTAGGCATTGTAATTTTTTTATTAGGTTTAGTTTTTGAAAATGCTATTTTATTAAAATTTGGTGCCTTTTTTATTTTAGTAACTTCCATTTTATATAATTGGAATGTTTTAAAAATTGTTTATCACAAACCAACAACAACATGAATTTAAAAACTAATAACGAAGAAAAAAGTAAACTTGCAATAGAGGGTTTGTACAATGTAATAGATCCTGAAATAGGCTTAAATGTAGTTGACCTTGGCTTAATTTATGAACTACATTTTGATGAGGAAGAAAATAGGCTAACATGTACAATGACCCTAACTACAGAGTTTTGCCCAATGGGAGAATCGATAACAGATAATGCAAGGCATGCACTGCAACAGGCTTATGGAGATTACGGAATTGATATTAATTTAATTTTTGACCCTCCTTGGAATATGGAAATGATTTCTGATGAAGGAAGGGCATTTTTAGGAAGATAGTTATGTTAAGTTTAAGTTGTAAAGCTGCTATTAAAGCAGTAATTTTTTTAGGTTCAAAATTTGAAACCGAAGAAAAATTTAGTATTAAAACCATTGCTGGTTTTATAAATGAAAATGAACATACCGTAGGAAAACTTTTACAGAAATTAGTAAAAGAAAATATTATCAATAGCACAAAAGGACCCAATGGCGGTTTCTTTATTTCTGCTAAACAAATTAATCAGCCTGTAATTAAAATTGTAGAGGCTATTGATGGAAAAGATATTTTTAAACAATGTGGTTTAGGATTAGAAAAATGCTCAGAATCGCATCCATGCCCATTTCACAATAACTTTAAACCAATAAGAGATATGTTTAAAAAATTATGTGAAGAAAAAAAAGTAATAGACCTCTATCAAAATGTAAACGAAGGTTTAGCCTACTTAACCAACTAATTATTTTCTAAGTTTTCCATTTATATAATAAATTTATACTCCCTAGAACGGTGGCCTATATTTATGTTTTAAACATATAGAATAATTATTTATTAAAAATGAAAACCGAACTGTTAGAGTTTGAAAATAAACATAAATTATTAGAGCCAACTTCAACCGAAAGGGTAGCTACACTAGAAGCAATTTCTGAATACACCGAAAACTTTTTAGGTAATATAGATACTCTGCCTGCATTTGTAAACAACGTTTCAGAAAAAGCTCCATTTATACAGAGTATTAATTTTGAAGAACAAAATACTTTAAATGAAGTATTAAAAAATATACGATTATATATTGATACACCAGGTATAAATCCTGCCTCTGGCGGGCATTTAGGCTATATACCAGGTGGTGGTTTATTTTATGGTGCTGTTGGCGATTACTTAGCTTGCATTACAAATAGGTATGCAGGTGTTAGGTTTGCATCGCCTGGTGCAGTATTGTTAGAAGAAACTGTTTTAAACTGGATGGCAAACTTATTTGGTTACTCCAAAAACTATGGTGGCACACTAACCTCGGGTGGTAGTATTGCTAATTTAACTGCTATTGCAACTGCACGTGATGCAATTAATTTAAAAGCAAAAGATTACCACAAAGCCGTTATTTATACAACACAATATGCTCATCATTGCTTACAAAAATCTATTCGTATTTTAGGAATGGATGATGTACAATGGAGAGAAATTGAGTGTAATAATTTATACCAAATGAATGTAGAGGAATTGGAGAAGGCTATTAATAAAGATTTAAACAACGGCTTTTTACCCTGGCTTTTAGTAGCCTCTGCAGGTACTACAGATGTAGGTGCAATAGACCCCCTACAACAACTAAGCGAAATAAGTAAAAAATATAACCTTTGGTTTCATGTAGATGCAGCCTATGGAGGATTTTTTATTCTTACCAACAAAGGAAAACAACTTTTAAAAGGAATTGAACAGGCAGACTCTATAGTTGCTGACCCCCATAAGGGTTTATTTATACCCTATGGTTTAGGAGCTGTGTTAATAAAAAATAAAAAACTTTTACATAAAACACATCAGTATTTAGCAAACTATATGCAAGATGCTTCTACAGAAAAGGTGGACCTTTCTCCTGCAGATTTATCGCCTGAGTTAAGTAGGCATTTTAGAGCCTTAAGATTATGGTTGCCACTTAAAATTCATGGAGAAAAGCCATTTGAAAATTATTTAAACGAAAAAATGCAATTAGCAACTTATTGTTATCAGCAATTAAGCAACTTGCCAGATGTAGAAGTTTTTAATAAACCAGAATTAAGTGTTTTTGCATTTCGTTTTTTACACAAAGAACTCCCCTTAGATAAGTATAACGAAAAAATTCAAAAAGCAGTAATGAATGACGGCCGTGTTTTTATTTCTTCCACCCGTTTAAATAATTGTTATGTTTTAAGAATTGCAATTTTATCTTTTAGAACACATTTAAGTACAATAGAAACCGCTCTAACTGTTTTAGATAAAAGTAAAAAAATTGCCGAAGATGAACTATACCAAGAACTCAGGAATAATTAATCAAAATGCGTATTTTAGTTTTTCTTTTTTAAATATCTAACTATCTTTATCCATTCTATTAAAAAACAAATATTATGGGTCAAATTATTTTAAGCAAATTAGATTATACCAGAATTTCAGAAAGTATAAAACATGCAAAACAGTTAGGTAAAATTGCTGCAACAGAAGCTTCTAAACTACTTACAGAATTAAGCAATGCAAAAGTTGTTGAATCTCAAGATATACCTGCCGATGTTGTTACTATGAACTCCATTATTAAAATTAGTTTTCTAAGCTCCGATAAGGTAGTTCAATTTCAACTTGTTTATCCCGATAATGCCAATATCAAAGAAAATAAAATTTCTATTTTTTCTCCAATAGCTACCGCATTAATTGGCTACAAAGTTGGCGATGAAATAGAGTGGGTTGTGCCATCTGGTTTAACTAAAATAAAAATTATTGAAATCATTTATCAACCAGAAGCAGCAGGAGATTTTGATTTATAAACCAGCTATTTATTATAGATAAAGTGTTGCTTAATGGCAGCACTTTTTTTATGCATTTCAAAAGCTTAACTATAAATAATTAAGTATATTTACTTTCTCTTTTTAATTAATCGTTGCTTATTTTTTTTCAAAAAATAATTATGCAATTGTTATTTGTTTAAGCTTCAACAAAAAAACTATTATGAATAACATCCAATCAAAAGAAAAAAAAGAAATTATTATTAACAGCAAACGCTATTTATATAGTTCTTTAAAAAACTATTCCAGTATTGTGGAGCATTTGCCTTTTAGTATTCGTATATTATTAGAAAATGTATTAAGAAATTACGATGGGTTTAGTATTACAAACGAACATGTAGAAACCCTATTAAACTGGACTCCTAACCCTACAGATAAAGAAATTCCTTTTAAGCCTGCTCGTATTTTAATGCAAGATTTTACAGGTGTACCAGCAGTGGTAGATATGGCTTCGCTTCGTGCAGAGTTTGTTAGGCATGGTAAAGATGGCCAAAAAATAAATCCTGCTATACCCGTTGATTTAGTTATTGATCACTCCGTTCAGGTTGATTATTTTGGAACAGATTATTCTTACAATAAAAATGTTGAATTAGAATTTGAACGAAATAAAGAACGTTATGAACTTTTAAAATGGGCACAAAAGGGCTTAAACAATTTTACTGTAGTGCCTCCTGGTATGGGCATTTGCCATCAGGTAAATTTAGAGTACTTATCTAAAGTTACAATTGAAAGAGAAGGTTGGTTATTTCCAGATACATTGGTTGGCACCGATTCTCATACACCAATGGTAAATGGTATTGGTGTTATTGCATGGGGCGTTGGTGGAATTGAGGCAGAAGCAGCCATGCTGGGGCAGCCAATTTTCTTTACTTGTCCCGAAGTGGTTGGGCTAAAATTAGTAGGCAATATTCCAAATCATTGTACTGCAACCGATATGGTTTTAACCATTACAAAAATTTTAAGAGATAGAGGTGTGGTGGGCAAATTTGTTGAAGTGTTTGGAGATGGCTTAAATAACCTAACAGTTACCGATAGGGCAACTATTGGCAACATGTCTCCAGAGTTTGGGTGTACTGTAACTTATTTTCCTGTTGATGATAGAACATTAGAATACATGAAAGCTACCAATAGAAGTAGCGAACAAATAAATATAGTAGAAGCCTATTGTAAAGAAAATTTATTATGGCGTACCGGTAATGAAAAAATAAAATATTCTGATATTGTTGAATTAAACTTAAACACTTTAGAGCCTACAGTATCTGGCCCAAAACGCCCACAAGATAAAATTTTTGTAAAAGATTTAAGTGCTAAGTTTAGTGAAATTTTAAAAAATGAATTTAAACGTGAGTATGAAAATAAAAACCAACGTAAAGAAGCTGCATGGTTAATGGAGGGAGGCTCTGGAACTGAATTTGTTTTTGGCAAAGTTCCTATTCATGGCGAAAGCCATTCTGAAGTTGTTTTAGATAGCAAGCTTCACTCTGTAAGAATAAAAGAAAAAAATAAAGAATTTGTTGTAAGCGATGGTAGTATTGTAATTGCAGCTATAACAAGTTGCACCAATACCTCTAACCCTGCAGTAATGGTTGGTGCAGGCTTATTAGCTAAAAAAGCTGTTGAAAAAGGTTTAAGAACAAAATCCTGGGTAAAAACTTCATTAGCTCCAGGCTCTAAAGTGGTTACAAAATATTTAAACCGCTCTGGCCTATCGGCAGATTTAGATGCCTTACGTTTTCATACTGTAGGCTATGGCTGTACTTCTTGTATTGGAAACTCGGGCCCCCTGCCTCCAGCTATTGCAATGGCTGTAGATAAAGGCGAATTAGTTGTAGCCTCTGTTTTATCTGGCAATAGAAATTTTGAGGCAAGAGTGCACCCACAAGTAAAAATGAATTTCTTAATGTCGCCAATGCTAGTAGTAGCTTATGCTTTAGCAGGAAGGGTTGATATTGATTTAATAAATGAACCTATAGATTACGACCCAAATGGCAACCCTGTATTTTTAAAAGATATTTGGCCAAGTATTACAGAAATTCAGCATACCATTAATGAATGTTTAAAGCAAGATGATTTTAAAGAAATTTATGATGAAATTTTTGATGGTTCTGCCGATTGGCAAAATTTAGAAATAAACTTAAATCAAAGTTTTAATTGGAATAATACATCCACTTACATTAAAGAGTCTCCCTTCTTCGAAAATCTTCAAGCAACGCCAAACCCAATTACCGAAATTACAAATGCAAGAGTACTGCTATATTTAGGCGATTCGGTAACTACAGATCATATTTCGCCAGCAGGCTCTTTTAAAGAAGACTCTGCAGCAGGCATATATTTAAAACAAAACGGAATTTTAAAAGACGACTTTAATTCCTATGGTTCCAGAAGGGGTAATCATGAAGTAATGATGAGAGGCACTTTTGCCAATGTACGAATTAAAAATAAAATAGCAGATAAAGAAGGTGGCTTTAGTAAACACTTTCCAACTAACCAAGTAAAAACTGTTTTTGAAACAGCTATGCAATATAAAGAAGATCAAACAGCACTTATTGTTTTAGCAGGTAAAGAGTATGGCTCTGGTTCATCAAGAGATTGGGCGGCAAAGGGTACGTTTTTATTAGGAATTAAAGCTGTAATTGCCGAAAGTTTTGAACGTATTCATAGAAGTAACTTAGTAGGCATGGGCGTTGCTCCTTTAACATTTTTAAATAATCAAAATGCAGAATTGTTAGGGTTAGATGGCTCTGAAGTTTATACTATTACAGGCTTAGCAGATAATTTAACCCCTCATAAAATTGTAGATGTTTGTGCAGCTAGGGCAGATGGTAAACAAATTAACTTTAAAGTAAAAGCTCGTTTAGATTCGGCTATAGAAATTGAATATTATAAAAACCAGGGCATTTTACAATATGTATTTAGAGAGTATTTAAAAAATAATTAAAATGAACAACAAAAGAATAACTATTAATAAAGCAACACCAAAGGCTTTTGATGCTATGCTGGTTTTAGAAGAATTTGGAAAAACATGCTCCATTCATCCTATTTTAAAAGAGTTAATAAAAATTAGAGCATCTATTTTAAATGGCTGTGCTTATTGTTTAGATATGCATACAGAAGATGCAATAAGTTTGGGAGAAAATGCTAGAAGAATTTATGCAGTAAGTGTTTGGCACGAATCGCATTTGTTTAATGAAGAGGAGAGAACGGTTTTACGAATTACCGATGAAGTTACCAAAATTGCTGATAAGGGGCTTACGGATTCTACCTATCAAAAAGCTATTGAACTTTTTGGAGAATCCGCCACAGCAGAAATAATTATGCTTATAGTAACCATTAATGCATGGAATAGAATTGCAGTTTCTACGAGGCTTATTTATAAACCTTAATTGAGTTTTATAAAATAATAAACTATGATTGTAATTAAAAGAATTTACGAACACCCTTCTTCTAAAGATGGTTATAGAGTTTTGGTTGATAGACTTTGGCCTCGGGGTGTATCTAAACAAGCTGCAAAAATAGATTTATGGTGTAAAGAAATAGCACCAAGCCCAGAATTAAGAAAATGGTTTGCACACGATGAAAAAAAATGGATAGGTTTTAAAAATAAATACACATTGGAATTAGAACAAAATATAGAACAAGCAGAAAAATTAAAAACATTAGAAAAAGAAAACAAGCATATTACATTGTTATATGCAGCAAAAAATCCACTTTGTAACCATGCACTTGTATTGAATGATTTTTTAAGTAAACTGTAGAGAAAAATTAATGTTTATCGGCAGCTACTTTTTTTAGCACACCACCTGCTGTTTCTTTTATGGTGTGTGTAAATACAAAGGCTTTGGGGTCTAATAAATGTACCATATTTCTAACTCTTCTTACTTCAAAACGGGTTACAATGGTAAAAACAATATCACAGTCGTATCTAACATCAAAGTTTTCTTTCATAAACCCTCTTTGACCTTTATATACAGATATGCCTTTCCCTAATTCATTTACTAAAAGGGATTTTATACTTTCGCTGTGTTCAGAAATAATAGTAATGCCAGTATATTCTTCTATACCTTCAACCACATAACCAATAGTTCTTGTTGCAACGTAATAAGTAAGAATTGCATAAAAAGCTTTTTCCATACCAAAGCTAAAGGCGGCTATTAAAAATATAATTACATTAAGTGCAAGTATTAATTCACTCATTGTAAATCCTATTTTTCTCTTGGTATAAATGGCTAAAATTTCAATTCCATCTATAGAGCAGCCACCACGCATTCCTAAGCCAACTCCAAGACCAATAAAAAAACCACCAAATAAAGAAACTAAAATCATGTTACCTGTCCAGTCTGCTGTAATATCACTAATGGGTGCAAACTGAAGGCATAAGCCTAAAACAATAATGCTTACAAATGTTTTGATAGCAAATTTTTTACCAGCAGTAAATGCCCCCAGAATAATAAATGGAATATTAGCCAATACTATTATAATACTCAATGGTGCATGAAAGTAATGGCTTAATAAAAGGCTAATACCTGTAACACCACCATCTAAAAACTGGTTGGGTACTAGTAAACTATTTAATGCAAACGTGGCACTTAAAATGCCTAAAGCAATATATATACTGTCTTTAAAATGATTGGTAATACTATGCTTCCTCATTTTCTAATTTACTATAAATGATGTTTTGATTATAGTTTATTTTTTAATTCGTTTAAATGAATATGCTTTTTTTCTTTTCTAAGCCTAATTGCAGTAGCAGTAAAATAATTATGTTTTTCTAAAAAATTTATTTGTAGTTGGTACCACTCTCTTTCGGTTTTTAAAACATTCAGTGTTTTTAATTCTTCAAATAACTTATTACCATTGGTATAAAAATCATCTCTGCCTAAATAATCTAAATCGGCATCTGCAAGTATTTGCCCTAAGTGGTCTTTAGGTGATTGTGGTATTTTTGTTGCCATAATCATGTCGCAAATATGCTCTATCTGTTCATTGGTGTAATTAAATTGTGGTAAATATTGACGTGCAAACTCACAAGATGTTTCTTCATGATTTTTTGGGCCAATAATAAAACCCGAATCATGAAAAAGTGCAGCGGTTAGCAATAGTTGTAAATCAATCCCTGTAATTCCTTCTCCTTCGGCCAACACTTTACAGCTTTCATAAACAATTAAAATATGCACTAAACTATGGTAAGTAAAGTGTTTTGGTATTTCTTCAAGTTGCTTTTGTGTAATAAACTCTTTTGCCTCTTTAAACTTTATCACTAATTAAATTTATTTTTAAAATTATTGAAAACTTTCCAACTTATCAATAATTTATTTTTAAATACAAACAAATTTTTTGTAATAAACCCTATCCTTATAAATACTATATTTTTGAAAACATTTTAATCAACAAAATACATTTTTAACTCCCCCTTTCCTTTTGTTTTTACATGCCCTCTTGGTGTAAACTTATATTTTTTCTTTATTAACTGATAGGTAGATTCGGAAATATTAATTTTTCCAACTTCACCATTGCTTTCCATTCTGCTGGCAATATTTACTGTATCGCCAAAAAGATCGTAAGCATATTTCTTTTTACTTACCACGCCTGCCATAACTGGGCCAGAATGAATGCCTACTCTCATTTTCCATTTAATTTCAGTTTTTTTATTTCTTACTTCTAAATATCTAAACATTTGTTTTGCTGCTTCAATACAGCGTTCGGCATGTTCTGTATTTTTTTCGGGCAAGCCACATGCAGCAAAATAAGCATCGCCAATTGTTTTAATTTTTTCTATCGATAAGGATTCTAAAATATCATCAAACTGCCCAAATATTTCATTTAATTCTTTTACCAATTCTGCTGCAGAAATAGAAGATGCTAATGTGGTAAAGCCCTCAAAATCTGAAAAAAGAATTGTTACATTTTTATGGTTTTTAGCAGTGGCAATTCCAGTATTTTTTAATTCATCTGCCACCAGCTTGGGTAATATGTTTAATAATAACTCATCCGATTTTTTCTTTTCTTCAATAATTAATTTCTCTGCTTTCTTTTTTGCAGAAATGTCTCTTATAATTCCGCTATAATACCTTTTACCATCACTATCCCAACTGCCTAAAGTAAGTTCTATCGGAAACTCTTCGCCATTTTTTCTAACGGCACTTAATTCTAAAACCTTTCCTATAACACGTGGTTTTTTTCGCTGGTTCATTCTTTCTATTCCATCATTATGCCTTTGTTGATATTGCATTGGAATTATTAAAGTCATGGGCTTTCCTACAGCCTCCTCTGCAGTATAACCAAAAATATTTTCTGCCCCTTTATTCCAAAATGTAATTAGCTTGCTTTCATCAGAGGTAATGATAGCATCGTTTTTTGAACTACAAATTACTTGAAACCTTTTATTTTGCTCCTCTATTTTTCTTTTGTCTTCAAGCATAATTTTTTCTGCTTTCTTTTTTGCAGAAATATCTCTTATAATTCCGCTATAATACCTTTTACCATCACTATCCCAACTACCTAATGTAAGTTCTATCGGAAATTCCTCGCCATTTTTTCTAACGGCACTTAATTCTAAAACCTTACCAATTGCTCTTGGCTTTTTTCGTTGGTTCATTCTTTCAATTCCATCATTATGCCTTTGCTGATATTGATTTGGAATTATTAAAGTCATGGGCTTTCCTACAGCTTCCTCTGCAGTATAACCAAAAATACTTTCTGCCCCCTTATTCCAAAATGTAATTAGCTTGGTTTCATCAGAGGTAATGATAGCATCATTTTTCGAACTACATATTACCTGAAACCTTTTGTTTTCTTCTTGCATAATACTAATACCTAACGCTTTAGGATTTGTTTTCTTTACCCGTTTTTTTGAAAGCCCTTGGTTCATATGATTAATTTGTATGGATAATTTTTTATACAAACAAGAACATCAGACTTTAAATAGTTAATTTGCAGCATATCAAAAATAAAGAAAATTTACCAATAAAGACCACATGCTCTTTAATGTTTTTCTTGCTACTATTATTCTGATTGCTATTTATTGGTCATTAGTTTTTAAAAACAACCAACACTACTATATTGTTTAATTAATTATTTGAAAATTTTAAAGGCATTAATATAATTTAATTTTTATTCTTTAATCTTCAACATATTTTTGAATGAATACAAAATATATTATCTGATTATCTTCAATATATTAAAATGCAATTACAACCTAAAATTAGATATTCAAGCCAGGTTGCCATATTGGCTGGATTAATTGGCGTATCGTTCATTATAGCAAGTTTTGCTGCAGCTGGTTTTTGGAGAGTTTTTACAGGTAAAAGTATTTTTACCATGCAAGAAGATATGGCCAACCCAGCATTTGCTAATGCTGCAAGATGGACACAACTTATTGCTGCTGCAATTATGTTTTTTATTCCTGCTATTATTTATGCTCGTATTGTAAACCCCAATCCTTTTCAACAATTAGGTTTTAATAGTGTTATTAGTGGTAAGCAATTTTTTTTAGTTCTGTTAATTGCATTATGTGGTATGGCATTAAGTGGTAGCTTAGGTACACTAAATGAAATGATTCCTATTTCTAAGGAGTGGGCTGCAAAGTTTAAAAATGCAGAGGATGCATATAATAAGCAGGTTTTAATAATTGCCAAAATGAATAGTTTTAAAGAATATTTGTTTGCAATGGTGGTAATTGCACTGGCTCCTGCAATATTTGAAGAGGTTTTGTTTAGGGGTGCATTACAAAGATTATTTCAACATTGGTTTAAAAATATAAGCCTTGCCATTGTGGTTACTTCCATTATTTTTAGCATTGTTCATTTTAGTTATTATGGCTTTTTAGCCAGGGCAGGTTTGGGTATTATTTTAGGATTAATTTTTTATTATAGTAGAAATATTTGGTTATGTATTTGGGCTCATTTTATTAATAATGGCCTTGCCGTTACTGCCTTGTATGTTCTTGGCTTGCAGGGTAAAAACCCAGAAACGGCTTTGAAAGATAATTTTCCTATAATTTATGGTGCTGCAGCATTGATTATTATTATCTTTTTATTACTAACGTTTAAAAAAGAAAGTAATAGTATTGGTGCAAATGAAATTTATGATGGTTCATTAGAAAAATTAAAAAGCAATAATCCGTTTGAGTAATGAATAATTGGTATTTATTATATAGTACAAGAAACATGGTGGAGGCAAGTATTTTACAAGGTATGTTAGAAGAAAATCAAATACCCGTTCAATTATTAAACAAATTAGATAGCAGTTATATGGCTTTTGGGTATATAGAATTATATGTACCAGTTCATTTAAAAGAAACAGCCCAATTGCTTTTACAAAATGGGCTGCTTAATTAAGTATAAATTGACACTATCCCATAAAGTGTGTAAGTAAAATAATTAGGGGTTCAGCTTTTTTATAAAAGCTGAACCCTTTTTTCAAATATTGTTAAGAACTGATTTA
>JAIBAV010000128.1 GCA_019695015.1 Chitinophagaceae bacterium | reverse complement strand
CATATTACAAAAGCCTAAATCTGGATAATTATTCTCTTCTAAAAACTTTACCAATTCTGCAATGCTGTTTTCTCCATTTATGGAATCATCATTACCAATAACAAAAGCATAATCACCCGATGCTATTTCAATACTTTTTCTATAATTAAAATCAAATCCTTTGTTCACTTCATTTCTATGAAATACAATAGGATATTTATAAGTTTGTTTTAGTTTTAGGATTTCATCAACAGTATTATCGGTAGAGCAATCATCGCTGATACAAATTTCTATATCATGATAAGTTTGCTTTTCTATAATTGACAAACTTTTTAACAATAATTCAATACGATTGTACTGAACTACACAAATTGATATTTTCATTATTTTTATATTCTAAATAAACAGATAAATACGACTCATGAGTGCTTATCAATAAAGAAGTTTCCCATGTAATTATTTTTCCAAAACCAGGGTCATATTTATCTTTCAAAACCTTTTCGCCAAAAGTATAAAACAATTTTATAGTACAACACTTAGCTAATAACTGAAATACTGGTGCATAATACTGAATAGGATGTGTTATGATGATGGCAAGGTTTTTCATGTGTATATTTCAAACAAATTTTCTATACACTAATTTTTAAGTTGAGTTTCAAATTCAGTAGGTGTCAGGATTTGAGCAGTTTTAAAAGGGCTGAGTTCTAATAAATCTTTATCGCCTGTTACTAAAAAGTCTGCTTTTGAAAAATCAATCAAGTCTAAAAGAAAATTATCTTTTGGGTCTCTACTTACAAAATGTGTTGATTTTGTTTCCACTTTTATAGCAATAGTTTCCAAGAGTTCAATCATTTCTTCAACACTATCATGAGGGAAGTATTTCTTTAATTTTGCTCTCCCAGTTACTACTTTAATTTCTGAAATTAATTGCTCTGAAGTTATAATAATGATACTTCCGTTAGAGAGGTATCGTTTAATTTTAGCTAAATGTTTTCCAATTAGAAAGCTAATCCAAATATTAGTATCAAAAATTACTTTAATGCTTTTGTTTGGCATAGGCGTCTTGTCTTACAATTTCAACTTCCTTTGTTATTGTTTTCAAATCAAGTTCTTTTGTATGAAATGTTTTTAACAAACGAGATAGTTTGCTATCAATAACTTCTTTTTCTAACTCTTTTGATAACATTATTTTTTGCTGTTTAGGTAATTGTTTTATTACAGATAATATTTGATCAAAAGTTAGGTCTATTTGCAATGCCGTTTTCATCATTTATTTAATTAAATATTTTATCAAACTTACTACAATATTTGCTGTCTTCCAATAAAGGTAAATCCCATTTAATCACCTTACCAAAACCAGGGTCATATTTATCTTTCAATACCTCTTAGCACCAAGTATAAAACACTGGTGCATAGTACTGAATAGGGTGTGTAATGATGATGGCGAGGTGCAAGAAATTAATCATTTTTTACATTCTAAATAAACAGATAAATACGACTCACTTGTACCTTCTACATCTAGTATTTCTTTAATGTACTCACTTTTACCATAACTCATTAAGTGAATATTATTAAACCCATAATTTTTTACTTTTAAACTTAAACTTTTGGGGTCGTACATAAATTTATGCTGGTGAGGGTATCCCTGCCATTCATAAATAATTTTTCTTAAAATACTTGGGTTGCCATATTGCCCCTCTCTGTGCATATTAATTGCCCACATTATAAATTTGGTAGTATCTTCATTATCATTTTTTGTATCGTACTCTGCTAAATATTTAGTTGCAATTTGGTATAAATCGGGTACAACAATTCTCAGAGTTCCACCAACCTTTAAAGTTCTGTATGCTTCTTTTAAAAATAAGTCTGCAGCCTTTTGGGTAAGGTGCTCAAATAAATGTGAGGCATATACTATATCAACGGAATTATCAGCATATTGCCATTTTTTATTTAAGTTCATATAAATAAAATTAGAACTGCTGTATTGTACTTTACCAAATGTTTTTGTAACCAATTTTCCAATAAATGGAATTCTTTGAATATTTGCATTAAGAGAAGAATCTGTGTTAATCCAACCCTCTGGTCTAACTGAACCACAGCCTAAATTTAATTTTATCATTTTTTGAATTTAAATAATTTCTTAACCAATTTTATTTACTAAAAGGATGTTTACTTAAAGGTAATTTTGCAAAAGGATGATAATTACCTTGTAAACCTATTGGTTTTTGTGTACGAATATGGTGCACAATATTTATAGCTGTTCGGGCTTCCTCAATTCTAAAACCTGCACCTGATAAAATGTGTTTATAACTGTTGGTGTGCAATTCTGTAAAGCCATCACTAAACTCAAACGACTCATCGTTTATTGTTAAAGAACGATAGGTTCTCTTACCTTCATTTCTTAATGCTTGTGGTATGGTATTATAATCTATACTTAAAAACCAACGTACTCTTGCTTGTTTAAACTCTAAATAACCTGCTGCTCTATCATGCTCATGTATATGAACAATATTTTGTTTTACTTCGCCAAAAATCCATTGAAGCATATCGTAAAAATGCACTCCAATATTAGTAGCAATACCACCAGATTTTTCTATATTTCCTTTCCAACTGGTATAATACCAATTGCCTCTGGAAGTAATGTAAGTTAAATCTATATCGTACACTTTATTAGCATCTGCATTAGCTACTTTTTCTTTTAATTCTATAATGGCTGGATGTAATCTGAGTTGTAAAATATTAAATATTTTTTTGCCTGTTTGCTTTTCCATATCTATTAAAGCATCAATATTCCAAGGGTTTAATACAATAGGTTTTTCGCAAATAACATCTGTATTATTTCTTAAACCAAAACGTATATGAGCATCATGCAAATAATTGGGTGAGCAAACAGAAACATAATCTATTGGAGTATTGTTTAAACGTAATTTTTCTATATGCCTGTCAAAACGTTCAAACTCTGTAAAAAAATCAGCATTGGGAAAATAACTGTCTAAAATACCAACGCTATCAAAATTATCTAAAGCACACACAATATCGTTGCCTGTATCTTTAATAGCTTTCATGTGTCGTGGTGCAATAAAACCTGCAGCACCAATAAGAGCAAATTGTTTCATGTATTATATTTTATTTACCTCCTCACTTTTTTAGTTGATATTGTTATAAATTTTTAATTTTTTTAAGCATATTACGAAATTGAGTAGAGCTTGGTAATTGCTCTCTTATTTTTTTAGGAAGCATTTTATACTCTGCTACACCAATTGGTTTGTTTAAGCCTCTTAATGCATACTCCACTTCAAAATTATCTTTTGCCTTACACATTAATATTCCAATAGAAGGCTTATCGTTCTTGTCTTTTACAAAATCATCAACAAGGTTTAAATAAAAATTTAGTTGGCTTGCATCGCCTGGCGAAAACGCTTCCATTTTTAATTCTATAA
>JAIBAV010000034.1 GCA_019695015.1 Chitinophagaceae bacterium | reverse complement strand
AATTTTCCAGAGCCAGAAGATGATATTCCAATAGATGGAGGATTAACTTTATTGCTTGCAGCAGGTGCTGGTTATGGTGCTAAAAAATTAAGGGAGAAAAGAAAAATTAAATAAAAAAACAAAACCCCTAATCCATTATAACATTCGGGGTTTTGTTTTTGTTAAATAAAATTTTCTGAAGAAAATGAATATTTACACACTTACATTAAAATCTCTCAAAGCATCATTTAGGCTTGTTTTTAAATCGGTACTTGGTTTTCGTTTACCAATAATTAATGCACAACCTACCCCAAATTCTCCTGCAGCAAATTTTTTATTGTAAGAACCAGGAATAACAACACTTTGTGCAGGTACACGTCCTTTCATTTCTATTGGCTCGCTACCACTAACATCAATAATTTTTGTAGATTGAGTGAGAACAACATTAGCACCTAATACGGCTTCTTTTTCTACAATTACACCTTCTACAACAATACAACGGCTACCAATAAAACAACCATCTTCTATAATAACAGGGCTTGCTTGTAAAGGCTCTAAAACACCACCAATACCAACACCACCACTTAAATGAACACCTTTACCAATTTGAGCACAACTACCCACAGTTGCCCAAGTATCAACCATTGTGCCTTCATCTACATAAGCCCCAATATTTACATAGCTTGGCATAAGCACAACATTTTTAGCTAAGTAAGCACCATATCTTGCAACTGCATGTGGCACTGCTCTTACACCTAATGCTGCATAATTTTTTTTCAATAGCATTTTATCGTAAAACTCAAAAGGAGCAACGTCCCATGTTTGCATTTGTTGAATACCAAAATATAAAAGTATAGCTTGTTTTACCCATTCATTTACTTGCCAATTACCTTGAGCTATTGGTGAAGCTGTTCTTAATTTTCCTTTATCAACTTCTTCAATTACTGCTTTTACTGCATTGGTATAAGTTTCATCTTTTAATAAAGTTCTATCGTTCCAGGCTGCTATAATTAGTTCTTGTAAATTCATTTCTGTTTTTTTTATTAAAATAATTTTTAGTGTGCAAAGTTCACTTCAAAATCCCCTTTTATCCTTTCTATTGGTGGATTAAAATATCCAAATTTTAAATCAGGAAATTCTTCTTGAATTAAATGCATCATTTGTTTTACTCCAATCATTTCATTAGTTTCTGAAATATTTAATATGCCTAAATACCAATCTGGATCTATATTAAAATTTCTCCATTGTATCATTTTTAAATTGGTATCTTTTATTAATTTTCTAAGAGCTTCATATTCTTCCACACTATCTGTCATTCCAGGAAAAACAAAATAATTAATACTACTCCAACCATTGTATTGATGAGCAATTTTTAGGCTTTCAACAATATCTTCAAAACAATAATTATTGGGGCGATAATATTTTGTGTAAATATCTTTTCTGGCACTGTTTAAACTCACTCTAATACTATCTAACCCAGATTCAAATAATTTTTTTACAGCATCTGGTTTAGAGCCGTTGGTATTAATATTTATGCTTCCTTTATTGGTGTGTTTTCTTATTTCTTTTATAGTAGGTACAATCGTTTCCCACATTAATAAAGGCTCACCTTCGCAGCCTTGCCCAAAGCTTATTATAGGAAAAGGTGCTTGCATTAAATGTGGTACTGTATATTCTACTATTTCTTCTACAGTAGGTTTAAAAGTTAATCTATCTTGTGGCGAAGTTATATCTTCATCTGTTGGTTGAAAGGATACACAGCCAATACAATTGGCATTACAGGCTGGTGAAATTGGAATTGGACATTCCCATCTGTTCAAGGAAAAGTTTCTTGCTGCAGGGCAACTATAAGTCATACAGCAAGTGTTCATTAAATGAGTTACCAATCTGTTATTTGGATATTGTTGAAGAAGCCAATCGGTTCCATTTTTTATTTTTTCGTTGTTATATCCAGCACAATCTTGGCGTATGTCTTTTTCTATTCTTATTGCGGTTACATAAGTTTTATTGTTATACCAACCAGCAGCAGTATAACAAAACAAAGGCAAAGTTGGGGCATTTTTATCTGTTTCATAAGCTGCTAAAAATAAACTGGTGTGTGCAGGGGGAATAAATGCTGCAACAGCCCAACCCTTTTCGCACAAACGCATTTCGCCTGTTGTGGTATCAATGCCAATAGCTTTTCTACCTGGTAGTTCATATAAATTTCCACCATCTGGTAATTCTATCCAATTATTTAACTCCACTTCAAATGCATCCCATCCTGCTCTTCCTAAAGCAAACAATGTTGTATCTTCAAATATATTTCCTTTACCATCAGAGTATAAAAGGTATGGTGTGTGGGTAAGCATAAACTGTGTTAAGTTTTTAAACAACTTTGGCAAAATTCGTTAAATTCTTTTTCTTGCTCTAGTGTAGTTTTATTAAGAATTTCGACCTGAAGTATTTTATTATTTTTGAAATCTAAAGTAAGTAATTTGTCTTTAAGTATTACATTTTGAAAACTGCTCCATTGATAATTATTAGAGAATACATTTTTGATTTCAACCTCTTTCTCATTAATTGTAACGGCAATATCGGCTGTAAACTTTTTTGTAACTGATAGTAAAATAATTAGCAATACTCCAATCCATGGATAATTAAGTTGTATCCAACTAAAAGCTATAAGTAAATAGGAAACGTTGTAGAAAATTGATTTGTATTTTTTTATGAAGATGCTTACAAGTGTAGTAGTTATTAGTAATGCAGAATAGATAAAAGCTAATTTATAAATATTACTCTTTAGGGCAAACAGCAAAAAAATTAATCCATTAACTATCATTAATCCGTAAGCCAATAACCAAATTTGTTTTTTTCGGTTATTAAAAACAGAAAAATTAAATTGCATATTCTACTAATTATTGGTTCATTACTAAATTGCACATTTTCCATAAAAGCCTTGCAGATACATTGCTATCCCAATCATTTTCGCCCACTCCTGTTTCTACCAAGTCAAAACCAATTATCTTTTTATTACTTTCTTTTAATTTATTAAATAAGTAAACAATCTGTTCTGTTTCAAAACCTCCTGCTACAGGCGTTCCTGTATTTGGGCAAAGTTTGGGGTCTAAACCATCTACATCAAAACTTATATAAATATTATTAGGCAAGGCATCTACTATTTCAGATACAATATTTTTCCAAATTTCTCCTTCGTACATTCTGTGTTTAATATCTCTATCAAAAAATGTGGTTACTCTGCCATTACTGTTTTTAATGTAATTGTATTCATCATCACTATAATCTCTAATACCTAATTGAACTAACTTGTTAACTTGTTCAAACTCTGATAATATATTATACATGATACTTGCGTGGCTGTACGTAAAGTTTTCGTAGGCAACTCTTAAATCGCAGTGGGCATCTATTTGCAAAATACCAAATTGGTTGTATTTTTCTGAGAGTGATTTGATGTATCCAAAAGTGGTACTGTGGTCTCCGCCAATTAAGCCAACAAATTTATTATTACCTAAAAGTTGTTTGGTTTGTTGATAAACAAAATTGTTCATGTAATTACAACCTTCATTAATTTCTTTAAGGTTTTTACACATAAATTTATTGCCTTCAAAGTTTTCTTCTTTTGCTATAAAATCAATATACAATTCTGCTTCTTTACGCAAATAGTCGCTTTTCATTAAAAGCTTTTTATCAACTGGTAGCATGTAAAACCCTTTCTTCCAAACATTGGGTGCATCTACATCAAACAAATCTACCTGCAATGCAGCATTAAAAATATGTTCTGCCGATCTTGCAGTACCTGCTCCATAACTTACAGTAACCTCCCAAGGTACAGGTAAAAGTATAAGCGATGCTTCCTCTTCGGTAAATGGCAAACCAAAAATATTGTTGTTAGGATTACCTAAAGAGTTTGGATTAAATTTTGATAAATCTGACATAATCTTTTTTTATACAACTTTTGTTAATTCTATTTTATTACTTTTTAAATAATAATTATTCTTCTTGTTTTTCTGGCCTCATTTGCGGAAAGAATAAAACATCTTGAATGCTCTGCTGATTAGTCATTAACATTACTAATCTATCAATACCAATACCAATACCACTTGTTGGTGGCATACCATACTCTAATGCTCTTAAAAAATCATAATCAATAAACATTGCTTCATCATCGCCACGTTCCATTAGTTTAGCTTGTTCTTCAAAACGTTCACGTTGGTCAATTGGGTCGTTTAATTCGCTATATGCATTAGCAATTTCTTTGCCATTAATCATTAACTCAAATCTTTCCACTAATCCTTTTTTACTTCTATGTTTTTTGGTAAGTGGACTCATCTCTACGGGGTAATCAATAATAAAGGTTGGTTGAATATAAGTATGTTCGCTAGTAGCACCAAAAATTTCATCTATTAGTTTTCCTTTACCAATAGTAGGCGGCACATCAATATTTAATTGTTTACATACTTCTCTTAACCCAATTTCATCTTTTTCAGAAATATCAATACCTGTGTTTTCTTTTATGGCATCAAAAATAGAAATTCTTCTAAAAGGTGCTTTAAAGCTAATTGTTTTGTCGCCAACTTGTAATGTAGTAGTACCATTTAAAGCAACTGCAATCTTTTCTAAAAGTTGTTCTGTTATTTCCATCATCCAGAAATAATCTTTATACGCAGTGTACCATTCTAAAATGGTAAATTCTGGATTATGCGTTCTATCCATGCCTTCGTTTCTAAAATTTCTGCTAAACTCATAAACCCAATCAAAGCCACCCACAATTAATCTTTTTAAATACAATTCATTGGCAATTCTTAAATAAAAAGGTACATCTAAAGCATTATGGTGTGTAATAAATGGTCTAGCTGCTGCACCACCAGGTATTGCTTGTAAAACAGGAGTATCTACTTCTAATGCACCTAAATTATTTAAATATTCTCTGATAGTATTTACAAGTTTAGTACGCTTTGTAAATGTTTCTTTAACCGATGGGTTTATAATTAAGTCTGCGTAACGTTGTCTGTATCTAAATTCTGGGTCAGTAACTTCATCAAATACATTACCTTCCTCATCTCGTTTTACAACAGGTAAAGGTTTTAAGCTTTTAGTTAGTAATGTAATAGTTTGTGCATGAATAGATGTTTCGCCTGTTTTGGTGATAAAAACATAACCGGTGCAACCAATTATATCGCCAAGGTCTAAGCCATGTTTAATTATATTATCCCAAAAGCTTTTGTCTTCTTCAGGGCAAATCTCATCTCTTTTTACATATAGTTGAATGATGCCTTTACTGTCTTGTATTTTAATAAAAAAAACTTTGCCTTTATCATTAATACTCATAATTCTACCAGCTACACATACCTTACTAAAAGTATCCTTATTTTCTTCGGTAAAATTATTTTTGATATCTGCAGAATAGGTATTTACAGGATATAAAGGGGCAGGAAATGCATCTATACCTGCATTGGTAATTTTTTGAAGTTTTTCTCTTCTTATAATTTCTTGTTCACTAAGTTGCCTACTCATATTTTTTCTTTTTTAAGAAGTGCAAAAGTAAGGTTAGCATTGGCTTTAAAAAAGGGTTTTATTTAATTAGCAACATTTGTTTAGAATTAAAATATTTTGCTTGAAAGCCAATAATCTAATAATTAGTAAATAGCAGATATTAGTATTTTACTTTTTGATTTTTTTCAAAAACTTATCTTCGTTGCCAAAATATGGCTTTATGAATAAACTAAGTAAACTTGCAGAATCACTGGTAGGTAGTGAAATTGTAAAATTAGGAAATGCAATTAGTGAACGTATTAGAAATGGAGAAACCATTTATAATTACACTATTGGCGATTTTAATCCTTCCGTTTTTCCTATTCCAACATTATTAGAAGAACTAATTATAGAAGAATATAGAAATAAAAGCACTAATTATCCACCAGCAGATGGTGTTGTAGAGTTAAGAAATGCTATTAGCTATTATTTACACGAATGGTTACATTTAAATTATAATGAAAAAGAAATTCAGGTTGCTAGTGGAGGAAGACCTATTATTTATACTATTTTTAAAGCTATTGTAGATGAAGGAGACAAAGTAATTTATGGCGTACCAAGTTGGAATAATAACCACTATGTACATTTAACCAATGGGCAACATTGTTTAATTGATTGTACACCAGAAAATAATTTTATGCCACTGCCAGAAGATGTTGCCAAGCATATTAAAGGAGCCACTTTAATTTGTTTATGTACACCTCAAAACCCAACTGGTACAACAATTTCTGAGGAAAGCTTGGGTAAAATTTGCGATTTAATTATAGAAGAAAACAACTCGAGAGGAGAACATGAAAAAAAGCTTTACTTAATGTTTGATCAAATGTATTGGATGCTTACTATGGATAATATTCAACACTTTAATCCGGTTACATTAAGACCAGCAATGAAGCAATATACCATTTTTGTAGGTGGTATTTCAAAATCGTTATGTGCTACAGGCGTAAGAGTTGGTTGGGGTTTTGGGCCTGAGCATGTAATTTCTAAAATGAAAGCAATTCTAAGTCATATTGGTGCTTGGGCACCCATGGCAGAACAAAAAGCTACTGCAAAATATTTAGTTAATACGCCTGCATTAAAGGAATTTGTAAGCAATTTTAATAAAGAAATAGATTATAGACTGCAGCATATTTATGCTGGCTTTATAGCTTTAAAAAATAAAGGATATCAAATTGATGCTATTACACCACAGGCTGCAATTTATTTAACTGTAAAAATAGATTTAGTTGGTAAGCAAACTAATGAAGGAAATATTTTATATACACAAGAAGATGTAACTGCTTATTTACTTAATGAAGCCAAATTAGCAATAGTACCATTTTATTGTTTTGGAGCTTCTAAAAATAGTGCCTGGTATAGATTAAGTATTGGCACAAGCCATAAACAAGATATACCAATTATGCTACAAAAATTAGAAAACGCTTTAAGTAAATTAAAATAATAAATTCTTTATAAATCTTACTGAATACAGAAAGAAATACCTTTTAAAGAAAAGAGGCTAATTATTACTTAAATGAACTTAAATTTGCCTTTTGGACTAAATTAAACTTATGTTGAAATTTTTAAAATTTGCCATTATACTATTAATGGCTGTGCCAATATCGGTAATGGCACAAAAACAAAAAAACAAATCTGCTAAAACCAATGGTAGTGCTGTTGTAGATACAACAATTACCGATGATGTTAAAGATGCAATGTCTGATAATATTGCAGTAGTTACCATTGATGAAAATGATCAAGGCGATGGTGGTGCACAAAATGTTTCAAGTGTACTTACAGCTGGCAGAGATCCTTTTTTCTCGGTAATGTCTTTTAATTTTAATGCTTTTAGATTTAAAATGAGGGGCTATGATGGAGATTTGAATACTACTTATTTGAATGGAACCCCAATGGATAATTTAGATAATGGTTTTACACCATTTGGTTTATGGGGAGGTTTAAATGATGTAATGCGTAACAGAGATGTATCTTTAGGCTTAAGGCCTAGCACTTTTGCTTTTGGCGATATTGCATCTTCTTCTTCTATAGATGCTAGAGCAAGTAAGCAAAGAAAACAAACACAAATAGGCTATGCAATTAGCAATAGAAATTATACACATCGTTTAACCGTTTATCATGGTACAGGAATAAGCAAAAAAGGATGGGCATTTGTTTTTGCAGGTAGTTTTAGAGGTGCAGATGAAGCATATGTACCTGGAACTTACTATAACGGATATAGTTATTTTATTGGCGTAGATAAACGTTTTGGTCAAAAGCATTTGCTGTCTTTGTCTTTATTTGAAGCACCAACTGAAAGTGGTAGACAAAGTGGTGTAGTGGATGAATTAAGAACAATTACAGGAGATAATTTCTATAACCCAACTTGGGGTTTACAAAATGGCAAAAAACGCAATGCTAATATTGCAAAAAGCAGCCAGCCAACCTTTATTTTAAACGACGAGTACCGTTTTAATAATAGAACAACAATCTCTACATCTATTAGTGCAACTTGGGGTAAAAGAAGTACTAGTGCTTTAGATTGGTATAATGCACCAGATCCTAGACCAGATTACTATCGTTATTTACCAAGCTATCAATTAAGCAGCGAATTGCAACAACAGGTTTTAGAAGCTATGCAAACCAATATTAATAAAAGGCAAATTAACTGGCATGGTTTGTACGAGGTAAATAGAAATAGTTTTGCAGCTATTCAAGATGCTAATGGAATTCAAGGTAATACTGTTGCAGGCAAAAGAAGTAGATATATTCAAGAAGAAAGAGTAATTGATACCAGACGTTTAAATTTTAATTCAGTATTTAATACAAGTGTAGGTAAAAATATAGAAATGACAGGTGGCATTTCTTTTCAAAGCCAAACAAATAATTATTATAAAGAAGTTGCAGATTTATTAGGTGGTGAGTTTTATGTGAATGTTAACCAATATGCCGAAAGATCTTTCCCTAATAACAATACTGCCAATCAAAATGATTTAAATACCCCTAATAGAATTTTATATAAAGGCGATAAGTTTGGTTATGATTACGATATAACCATACGTAAATCTTCTGCTTGGTTACAATCTGTTTTCAAATTCAAAAGAGTTGATTTATTTGTTGCAGGAGAATTATCCAGTACACAATTTTGGAGAACTGGTTACACACAAACAGGAATTTTCCCTAATAATTCATTTGGAAAATCGGATGTAAACAGTTTTAATAATTATGCAGTAAAAGGTGGTGTTACATACAAATTAGATGGTAGAAATTATATTTATGCCAATGGAGCAATTCTTACAAGGGCTCCTTTGTTTGATAATGTGTATATATCTCCACGTACAAGAGATTTTATTCAAGATAATACTACGAACGAAAGCATTCAAACTGCCGAAGCAGGTTATGTGTTAAATGCACCTAAAATAAAAGTTAGACTTACAGGTTATTTTACTAAAATAGATAACCAAATGAATGTAATGACTTTTTATCATGATGATTACAGAAATTTTGTAAACTATGCTATGAGTAACATAGATAAACTACATTTTGGGTTAGAGTTTGGTGCAGAAGCTAAAATAATGAGAAATGTAACATTAAATGTAGCAGTTGCCGCAGGAAGATATTATTATAACAGCCGTCAAGATGCTACTGTAACAGTAGATAATGATGCTACTGTTCTAACTAAAGATTTAATTTATTCTCAAAACTATAGATTAGCAGGCACCCCTCAAAACACATTCAGCTTAGGATTTTCTTATAGAAGCCCTAAATTTTGGTTTGTTAGTTTAAGTGCCAACTATGCAGCTAATAGATGGTTAGATTTTAACCCGATTAGAAGAACTTTTGATGCAGTGGAAGGATTAGATATTACCAAGCCAAACGAGGCAGCTATTAGAGAAAGTATTTTAGCACAAACAAAATTAGAAGACGATTATACTATAGACTTTTTTGGTGGTTGGAGTTGGAAATTACCAAAGAGCTTTGGGTTTAAAAAATCAACCTATTTGGTATTTAACCTAGGTATAAATAATTTATTAAACAATAAAAATATCATCTCTGGCGGCTTTGAGCAGTTGAGATTTGATTATGCCGATAAAAATATTAATAAGTTTCCACCTAAGCTTTATTATGCTTATGGCTTAAATTATTTTGGCAGTGTAACACTTAGATTTTAATAAATTAAAAAATTCAGTAAAAAATTATTATAACTCTTACAAATGAGAAATATGAAAAATAAACACTTCAATTGGTTAGTATTGTTTTTTTTAACGATAACCACAATTACTATTATTGCAGCATGTAATAAAAAATTTGACGAACCAGATACAACTTTTGTTGACCCCAACTTACCAATAACAATGACTTTAAAAGAGCTAAAAGCATTGTTACCTACAACAGGAACAGTTGTAGAAATTACAGTAGATAAAACTATTTCAGGAATAGTAGTTGCAGATGATAAAAGCGGAAATTTTTATAAATCAATCTCTATACAAGATGCAACTGGTGGCGTTAGTTTAAGATTAGATGGAACTAATTTATATACAAGCTACCCTGTAGGAAGAAGAGTATATATTAATGTTAAAGGATTGTGTGTGGGTGAGTATGGTGGAATGATTCAATTAGGTGCAGTTAACAAAGCTACTTCACCAATTTCTCAAACACCAATACCACAAAATTTGTTTGATAAATATGTGATTAAAGGAGGATTTGGAAATGTAATTACTCCTAAAATTTTCTCTAGCATAACCGATTTAAAAACAACATTACAAGATACTGTTCAAAATACTTTAATACAGTTAGAGAACTTTCAATTTAGTGCTGCAGATACTTTAAAAACTTTTGCAGACCCTAGTTTAGCATCTTCAGCTGTAAATCTAAATATTCAAAATTGTTCAGGTAATACTATAACTTTAAGAACAAGTAGCTATTCTAATTTTGCTGGAATTCAAGTACCTAAAAAGAAAGGAACTATAACCGCTATCTATACTTTTTTTAATGGTACTAAACAATTATTAATTAGAGATACCAGCGATGTACAATTTAAAGATGACAGATGTGGTAGCAGTATAAGCCCAACTTTAGTTTATAAATCTATTCAAGATGTTAGAGCAATGGGAGATGGGGCCATAATGCCAGCAAATACAGGCATTAGAGGTACTATTGTATCTAATACTTTAAACGAATCAAATGGTAACTACCGTATTCAAGATGGTAGTGGTTATGGGTTACAATTACGTTTCCCATCTATTAATCCAAACTTTGCATTAAATGATAGTGTTGCTGTAGATATTTCTGGCTTATCACTTTCTTTATTCAATGGAGATTTACAAATTACCAATGTGGTTAATGCAATAAAATTAGCAACTGGTACTGTTGTGCCTAGAAATACAACCGTCTCTCAAATCAACTCAAACATCAATTCATGGTCTTCTACAGTTGTTAAACTAACTAATGTTTCCATAGCTGAAACCTCATCAAATGCAACTGGAAAAAATTATACAGTAACCGATGCATCTGGCTCAATTGTTTCATTTGTTAGAACAACTTTAGGTGTTTCATCATTACCAGCAAATGCAACTACTTTTATAGGATATGTTTCTTTATATAATGGAACGCCTCAAATAACCATTAGAAATGCAGCAGATGTTGTTGCTGGTGGTTCTGGTCCTGGAGGAGGTGGTAGCACTACAGGTATTACTTTGGGTTCTACATCACCATTTACATTAAACTTTAATGGCATTGGCTCTGGTTTACCAACAGGTGTAAGTGTTTATACAGGGGCTACAACAACATCTTTTGGCACTGCTGGTTCTTTCAATTCTGCTTTGGGACTTTGGGCTAATTTTAGTGCAGGATTTAAAAACTTTGCTTCTGCAACTGGTTTATCTGCAACTTCAGATCAAACTGCACAAGATGCTGCAAGCAATAGAGCTTTAGGTGTTCGCCAAACTAGTTCTACAGGTTATGATCCTGGAGCTTCTTTTGTATTTTTATTAGATAATACAACGGGTAAAAATAATGTTCAATTACAATTCTTATTACAATCTTTAGACAATTCGGTTGGAAGAACTGTAACCTGGACTGTGGATTATGCTTTAGGGGATAGCCCAGCTTCATTTACTGCTGCTTCAGCTTCAGGTACATTAACCACAAGTAACGTATTTTCTAGTAACACAATTAATGTAAATTTTGGAAATGCTATTGACAATAAATCTCAAAAAGTTTGGATAAGAGTTTCTGCACTTTCAAATTCAACTGGTAGTGCAAACAGACCTTCCACCGCTATAGATGATGTATCTATAAGCTGGAATTAATTATAGATGGTTTACAAAAAAGCCTTGTAGTATTACAAGGCTTTTTTATGTGGTGAAGGAATTAAAATCATTATAATTTCTTCAAAGTATTGTTTAAAGCAATCATTTTAATTGCAGTTATAGCAAATTCCTCTCCTTTATTTCCATGGCTACCTGTAGTTCTTTCGGTAGCTTCTTTTTCTGTATTTACTGTTAGAACGCCAAATACAACAGGAACATCTAAACTTAGGTTTAATTGTAAAATTCCTTCTGTTACAAATTTGCATACATAGTCAAAATGAGGAGTATCTCCTTTAATTACAGTGCCTAAAGTAATATATGCACTAGGTAAAGTAGAACTATAAGTATAATGTTGTTTTAATGCAAATGGTATTTCAATAGCACCAGGAACGATAATTGTTTTATAGTTTATATTATTTTCTTTTAAAACAGCAATAACCCCATTTTCTAATTGATTCACAATTTTACTATTCCATTCTGTTTTAATAATTACAATAAAGGCATCCTTTAATTTTGGGATGCCTTTATTTAAGTTTTTATTGCCTTTGGTTGCCATAATTAGTTTATGCTAAAATCGTTTTTCTCTATACTTAATCTGTAAATAAATTTATCAGCTTCATATCCACGGCTTGTTTGAGGATATTTTTGTTTGATAGTTTTATAAATATCTAATGCCTCTTTTGGCTTATTCATTATTTCTAATAACTGTGCTGCTAAAAATAAATTTTCGGCAGAGTTGTCTTTGTCTTCTTCAAAAGTTGTAGCAGCTTTTTTATAATAACTCACTGCTTCATCTTTTTTGCCAGATTCTGCATAAGCATGGCCTAAAGCTGTATATGCACTCATTTGTACTTGAAGAGCATTAGTGCTAAAATCTTTTAAATATTTAATAGCATTGTTAAAATCTTTCAGTTTTAAATAACTAATACCTGCATAGTAATAAGCTAAATTAGCTGCTTTAGTGCCACTATAGTTTTTAATAATATATAAAGCACCTTTTGCTCCAGTTTCGTTATTACCATTTATTACAAGGTTGGAAGAGTCTTGCTGAAAGAATTGTTGTACTTTATAAATAGCATCAGCAGCCTTTTCTTCTTTAGGTAAAACAATATATTGTTTGTAACCATATAATCCGCCAGCAATTACAACAATTGCACCACCAACAGTAAGAATAATTTTTTTCTTTTTATTCCAAAAACTTTCTAATTGCATCCACATATCTTTCTTTACAATTTGTTCACTCATAAAATATAAATAATTGTTTTTTAATTGATTGTTTAGTTTACCTTAATCTACTATAAATGGGTAGTTGGGGTCAGCATATACATCTTTTAATACTTCACTATCATCTGGCCAAGGGCTTTCTTCTGCAAATTGTACGCTTTTTTCAACTATGGCAGCAATTTTTGCATCAATATTGTTTAAGTCTTCTTGATTTGCAAAGTTGTTTTCTAAAATGGTATTAGCTACTTGAATGATTGGATCTTTCTCTTTGTATTCTTCTACTTCTTCTTTAGTTCTATATTTCTGAGGGTCGCTAATTGAATGACCTTTGTAGCGATAAGTTTTCATCTCAAGCAAAGTTGGTCCACCACCTTCTCTTGCACGTTTTACAGCTCTTGCAATACCAGTATGTACAGCTTCCGGGCTCATGCCATCAATTTGGTCTGCAGGCATTTCATAAGCATCGGCTAATTTATAAATATCAATTACATTACTAGTACGTTCAATAGAAGTACCCATTGCATAATGGTTATTTTCGCAAATAAAAATTACAGGCAACTTCCAATTCATTGCCATATTAAACGTTTCGTGAAGCATGCCTTGCCTAGATGCTCCATCCCCAAAAAAACAAAGCACTACATTATCAGTACCTTTATATTTTTCTGCAAATGCTAATCCAGCTCCAGTTCCAATTTGTGCACCTACAATTCCGTGTCCACCAAAAAAATAATTTTCAACATCAAAAAAGTGCATACTACCGCCTTTCCCTTTTGCACAACCAGTTGCTTTACCATACAATTCGGCCATGCATGCATTTGCCGATGTTCCTTTTGCAAGTGCAAAGCCATGATCTCTATATGCTGTAATATAAGGGTCTTCGTGTCTGGTGGCTGTCATACAACCTGCAGCAATTGCTTCTTGGCCAACGTAGGCATGAAAAAAACCACGTATTTTTCCAGCCATTTTATACATTTCTTCAGCCTTTAACTCAAACTGACGAATAAGTTGCATGAGTTCGTACCAATATAGATAAGTTTCTTTTGAAAATTTAGTTGCCACTAGTACAAAAAATTTTGGTTGGCAAATATAGGGTTTAAGCATTACTTAATTAAAAATATAGTATTGATTTATCTAAATAATCTAATTTCTTGTTAGATAATAATATTGAAAGTAAAAATGTATCATGGTTAAACTGTAAAGACTAATTATAGTCAAACACGGATAGAGTTAACCAATTTTTATTTTTAAGCAGCATTTTATTGTTTTATTTTATCTTTTTTACATAAAATTTTATTTTAACTTAAAACTTTAAAATAGAAGTGCTTTTGGTGTTTAATATTTTTGAAAATAATTCAATATTTTACGCAAAAAACGTTTTCTTTGTACTATATTTTGCTATTTTTGTCGGTTCTAATATTCATAAAATATTTTTTTTAAATAATACATATATGAGAGTTTCAAAATTTACACTTTTATCTTTATTAATTTTTATGGGTTTTGTTGCAAACGCACAACTACCTATAGCGTATTACGACTTTGAAGATAACAGTGCCAGAAATACTACTATTGAAACAACTTTAGAAACTGCCGTTTCTACTATAGGTACACCTACTGTTACGGATGCAAATGGTTTAACTTCATCTAATGGTATTGGCAATGGTGCTGGATATGGAGGCTCTAACACAGGATATGCATTAGGCTATTATGGTTTTACAACTGGCTCTACTGTGCCTACAGCTGCTGCTTCTGATGCATTGCCACATATTATTTTTGGACCATTTACTACAACAGGTATTGCAACGCTTACCCTTACTATGGATTTAATGGGTATAGGAGATAAACGACCAGGCAATGCAGTAATATATTGGAGTACAGATAATGTTACCTATACAAGAATTGCTACATACCCTGCAATAGGTACAAGTTTTTCTACCGAATCTTTTACTTTACCTGCAGGTGCAGCCAACCAAGCAACTTTATATATTAGAGTATTGGGGTATAATCCATCTAATACAGGTACACCTGATGGTACAAATGGTGTAATGAAAATTGATAATTTTACGCTTAGATCTAGCCAGATTAATACTACACTTACTTTAGCAAATGCAAGTACTCATGGTACAGGATTAACTTCTGGCGATACTTATTTACCTATTTACTCTTCTTTTTATCTAAATTCTGGTACAGGTAATGATGTAACAATGTCTAGTTCCCTTTCGCTTTCAGGATATGTTGATTTAACTTCTGGAAACTTAGTAGTGGGTGCCAATACGCTTACTTTTCAAGTTCAAACTGGAAATAGTACTACAGGACCAATTAGAAAATCTGGAGCAGATGCAGGGTTTATTCTTTTTGGAACAAGTTCCAATATGGTTATTGGAGATGGAACAGAAACAGCAACCACTACCATTCCAAATAATTCTTTTTCTGCACCAAGTGGTATGGGAAATTTAACTATTAACAGAAATACTGCTACAGTAAACTGGGGTAATAACCCTATACAAATAACAGGAGATTTAACGGTAACTTCTGGTGTGTTTATTAAAAATGTGGCTGCTGGTACAATAGATGTAGATGGAGATGTTGTATTAAGCAACATAGGAGACTTTAGAATAACATCCGTAGGCCTAAACGTAGATGGTGATATGAATATTAGTGATGATGCATTTTTCCGTATTTCTGCTACTAACGCCAATGTTACAATAGCTGGCAGTTTAAGTATAAATGACAATGGTCAGGTAATTTTATCAGGAAATAATACTGGATCCTATGTTAGTGTTACAGTGTCAACCAATTTAAACATTGGCTCTGCTGCTACTTTAGATTTGGCCAATAATAATGCAATAATAGTTGTTGATGGTAATGTTACAGGTAGTGGTACCATTTCTAGTGCTGCCTCTAATAGAAGAATAGTTGTAACTGGTGCTACCTCTACTTTATCAAAAGATATATTTTATGGTAATTTAGAAATTAATACTGGTGGTACCGTTAGTTTATTAGGTAATACTTTTGTTACCGGTTTTATAAGATTAACAGCAGGTAGCTTAGCTGTTGGGGCTGGTAATACTTTATCTTTAACTGCACCAACAATTGTTCCAATCCAAAGAAATGGAGGTTCTCAACTTGGGTTGCTAACCATGAGTGCAACATCAGTATTAGAATTGGGAGATGGCACACAAACAGCAACTATAACACTTCCTAATTCATTTTTTACAACACCTACAACCTTTGCTACTTTAACTGTTAATCGTACGAGTGGTACATTGAATTGGGGTAATAACCCAATTACATTAACTAGCAATGCTAATATAGATGCAGGAACTGGATATTTTATAATAAATAATTCATTAGGTATTATTGGTGTAGGAGGGAATTTAAATGTAAATAGTGGTGAGTTTAGAATAGGCGTAGCTGCCAATATACCTGTTACAGGTAACTTAAATTTAGTAGGCGATTTAGGATTAACCAATGCTGCCTCCAATTTAGTTGTAACAGGTAATGTAACAGGCTCTGGTACACACACAGCTGCCTCTCTTGGCCAGTTAGAATTAGTTGGAATTGGTTCTACCATTTCAAATACCATTACATACGATAATGTTAATATAAATACAGGAGGAACAATTAATCTTACTGGTTCTACCACAATTGGTGGAACATTGCGTCTAACTGCAGGTGTTTTAAATGTAGGAGCAGCAAACACCTTAACATTAACTTTAAATGGTAGCCCTGTTTTAAGAAATGGAGGTTCGGAAACTGGTACTATAACAATGGCTGCCACCTCAGTATTTACTTGTGGTGATGGTTCTCAAACTGCTACAACCACCTTAGCCAATTCCATTTTTACCTCACCAACAAGTTTTGCTACATTAAATATTAATAGAGCAAGTGGCACTACCAACTGGGGTAATAACCCAATTACATTAACTGGCAATGCTGAGATTACAGCAGGTTCAGGTATTTTTGCTATTAATAATGCATCTGGAGAATTAAATGTTGGCGGTAATCTAAATATAAATTCTGGAGAATTTAGAGTAAGTGTAGCTGCAAATAATACAGTAACAGGCAATTTGCATATTGTTGGTACTTTAGGCTTAACTACTCCAACTGCTTATGTTACAGTTAGTGGAAATGTTACAGGATCAGGTTCTCAAACCGCCGCTTCTACAGGCAGAATAATAATGGTTGGTACTGGAGCAAATACTTTGGCTAGTACTGTAACTTATGACAATGTTGAAATAAATACTGCAACAGGTATTAGCCTAACAGGTTCTACAACATTTGGAGGAAATTTAAGATTAACTTTAGGAAATTTAAATGTTGGCTCCAATACCATAACTTTTCATACAGATAATACTCCATTAATAAGAACAAGTGGAAATTTAAACTTAGCCTCTGGCTCTAGTATAAGGTTTGGTAATGCAGGAAATATGGGAGGAAATAATTTTACAATACCTGATGATGTGTTTACTGGTAGCAATATTGAATTTGCTAATTTCTATATGAATAGAACCAATAGAATAACATTAAATAATCAAAATATTGCAATAACAGGATTCTTATCTGTAGAAGCTGGTATGCTTGCTCTACCAGCAGGCTATGTATTTACTTTACGTTCAACTTCCATTTCAAATACTGCAATGGTAACAGAAGTTGGTGCTGCAGGTGTAATTGCTTATGGAACTGCAGCTGTGTTTAGAGTAGAAAGGTATGTACCTCAAACAGGTGGTACTGGTGTAAGAGCATACCGAGATTTTGCACCTAGTGTAAACACTGGTACTGGAACTATTTTTGACAATTGGCAAGAGGGAGGCACCAATGGATTAGATGGAGGAGTTTATTATGGTACTCATATTACTGGTATTGTAGGCAGCACTAGTGGGTACGATGCTGCAACTGGCTTTGATAAAACATACTCTTCTTTAGGTTCATTAAGTACTTTTGATGTGAGTACAATTACTGGTGCTGGAACCTGGACAACTTGGAGCAATGCTACTAGCCGTTCTACTAACCAGGCAAACGATACAATTTCTGCATTTAAAGGCTATAGAGTTTTAATACGTGGTAATAGGCTTGTTGATTTATTTACCGGACCAACACCTACTACAATGAATGCTCCAGCTATTTTACGTTCAAGAGGTAAGCTAGTGTATGGAGATGTAGTGTTTAATACAACTGGTGTTACAGCTAATGGTGCTACTAATTCAGGAATAAGGTTAAATTCTGCCTCTGCAACAGGTTATACAATGGTTGGTAACCCTTATGCTTGCCCAGTTGATTGGGAATTAGTACATGCAGATGCAGGTACTACAAACCTTTCTTCAACCATCTATGTATTCGATCCAAACTTGTCTTCAAGTGGTGCCTATGCTACCTACAACGCAACAACACATACCACAGCACCAGTTGCTTCTGCAGCTAATAAATATATTCAACCAGGTCAGGCAATTTTTGTGAAGAACACTTCCGTAGCCCCAACTTTAACTTTTAGAGAAACACATAAAGCACCCAATTCTGCAAACCTTACTAATGTGTTTAAAGCAAGTAGTGATAGTGCATCTTTCTCTAAAATTTATATTAATTTGAATAAGCAATTAAATAATTTAAGCTATAAAATAGCCGATGGGGTTGCTATTGTTTTTGATAATAGCTTTAATGATGGAGATGGTCCTGAAGATGCAAGCAAAATAAGTAACAACCTTGAAAATTTAAGTATTATAGCAAAAAATGCTAAACAGTGGATAATCGAAGGAAGAAAACAAGCATACATTAATGATACTGTTCAGTTACGTATGTATTATGGTGCAAATGCACCTGTTGGTGGTAATTACCAATTAGAAATAAATATGGATGAGTTCATTAACAATGGGCTTCAAGCATACTTATACGATAATTATACAAACACTTTAACTAGTTTAGGTATGACAGGAATTTCTACCTATAACTACAATGTAACATCTACAGCAGCAACTTATAATTACCGCTTTTCAATTGTGTTTAAATCTGGCAGTGTTTTACCGGTGTCGTTTATTACACTTAATGCAGCCATTCAAAATAAAGATGTTTCTGTTAATTGGACTGTTGCAGAATCTAATATAGCATCTTATCAAATTCAAAGAAGTAGTAATGCAGTAGAGTTTACTACAGTAGGTACTGTTGTAGCAAATGGAAATGCAATCTCTTCTACTCAAAAATATAATTGGATAGATGCAGAACCTTTAAATGGTAATAACTACTATAGAATTATAGCAAATGGAAAAGATGGAAAAACAACAAATAGTTCAATTGTTTTAGTGAGGTTATCCGATAATTCTTCTATTACAGTATATCCTAATCCTGTTAAAGATAGAAGAATGAATTTACTTACAGAAAGCTTAGCTAAAGGAGATTACGAAATTCAAGTGTATAATTTAGAAGGTAAAAATATTTACAGTTCAATTATAAAACATAATGGTGGCACAGCATCTTATGTAATTAACTTGCCTTTAGCAGTTACCTCTGGTATGTACCAAATGATAATTAAAGGAAAAGAATATACTAACACACAAAATATTGTAGTAGAGTAATAACTATTACTGAACTGTTTATTAATGGCTGTCTTAAATAAAGACAGCCATTTTTTTTTAGAAAGTAGAAATTTCTTTTTTCTCTATTATGAGTGGTACAGTATCTTTTTGTGTTGGTGTAGTACCTGTTAAAACTTTTTTTAAACTTTCTAAATATTGGTCTTTATATTGAATTGCTTTTTCTAATGAATCTGTTCTTATTTTAAGCATTTGTAAATCAGCTTTACTTTGCCTTGTTCCATAACCAGGTATATAATATTTTATTGGTGTAAAAGCTATTAGTCCAATAGTAAAAGCTATCATTAAAACCAAAATTGTACTAAAACCTATGTAAACACTTAGTCTACTTAGTTTAAAAGTAATTACTTCTTCGTAAGTATCGTCATTCATTACAACAAGTCTGTACTTATTTTGTAATCTTTTTAATGTATTTTGCTGAATATTATTTTCCATGAGTGTTAAATTGAAATTAAAGGTAATGATATAGCTTAATTGCTAAACTTATATTTGCAAAATACTTGTATTTTTAACTGCTTATGTTTATGGCAGAAAATTTTATGAAGCATCAATTAAAAATTAATAAAACTTTTTTAGCAATAATAAGTTGTGTGTATGTTTTTGCACAACCAAATACCGATGTAGATTTATACAAAGAAAAACCGCAACGATATAAAGAACGCAAATTAGGCTCGGAGAAAACAAACGAAAAAAAATTTCATTTCTTAAGAAGATTTACGCAAAATACTTACACACATTATAATTATCATTTCAATGCAATTAATAAGTTAAATGAAGTAGTAGAAAGAGCTAAAATGGCTTATAAAGATGATTATACACATTTGTTGCCATTTTATAATTATACAATAGAAGCAACTTCTGCAGCAAAAGATGATTTAGATTCGGTTATATATAAATGCACAGCAGGTATTCTTTTACATGATTTAAGAAATGATTGGATAGATAATTTGTATATGATTTTAGGCAAAGCATATTTATACAAAAAAGATTTTGATAGTGCTGCTGGTTGCTTTCAATATATTAATTACACTTATGCTCCTAAAGATGATGGCTATGATGTTCCTTTAGGTAGTAATGCAAGTAAAACAAAAGGCGTTTTTACAATTTCTACAAAAGAGAAAAATAATTTCTGGAAAACAATAACTTCTAGGCCACCTAGCAGAAACGAAAGTTTTATTTGGCAAATAAGAAATTATTTAGAACAAGATTTATTAGGAGAAGCTGCAGGCTTAATAGGTATCTTAAGAAACGATCCCAACTTTCCTAAAAGATTAAAACCAGAATTGCATGAAATGACAGCATATTGGTTTTATAAACAAGCCAACTATGATAGTGCATCTATACATTTAATAAAAGCCCTTAGTAATGCAGATAATAAGGCAGAAAAAGCAAGATGGGAGTTTTTAGCTGGGCAGTTATTTCAACTAGCAAATACTAACGATAGCATGGCTATTGTAATGTACAAAAAAGCCATTAAACATACTAACGATCCTTTAATGGAAGTTTATGCCAGGCTTAATATGGTAAGTCTTGCATCAGAAAAAAAACAAGATGCATTACAGGAAAACTTAACGGAGTTACTAAAACTTACCAAAAAAGAAAGATATGCCGATTATAGAGATATTATTTATTATGCAATTGCCAAAATTGAATTACAAAGAAATGGGTTAGATGCCGCCCAAAATTATTTTCTTAAAAGTATTAAGTATAGCATAAAAAATCCACAACAAAAAACCCTCAGTTTTATTGCTTTAGGTCATTTAAACTATAATAGAAAACGTTTTATAGAGTCACATTCATTTTACGATAGTGTAAAATTAGATAATGCCAAAAATTTAGATAATGAAGAGAAAAATTTAATTGCTAAAAGAAAACCAGCATTAAAAGTAATTGCAGAAAATATGCTTGCCATAAAAAAAGAAGATAGTTTACAAAGAATTGCAAGTATGCCAGAGGCAGAAAGAAATATTTATGTAAAAAAAATATTGAAAAAATTAAGAAAGGAAAAAGGATTAAAAGCAAATGAAGAGGAAGGAGCCTATGGAGCAACTGCTGTTACAGATACAAAAAGTACCGACATGTTTTCTACTGATTCAAAAGGCGATTGGTATTTTGTGAATGAGAATCTAAAATCAAAAGGCTTTTCAGAATTTAAAGCTAAGTGGGGCAAAAGAGCAAATATAGATAACTGGAGAAGGCAATCAAGTTTTGAAACATCCACTTCAACAAAAACTAAAACAAGAAAAACAACCAAAACCACCGATGAAATTCCCGACACTGTAGATGATATTGGTTCACCAAGAGAAACTAAAGATGATGCAACCGGAACAGAAGACACTGAAGGAAAAGTAACAGAAAAAGAAAATGAAGTGGAAGATTTATCTTTTGAAGGATTAATGAGCAAGTTGCCTTTAGATGAAGAAAGAATGACAGCTTCTCATAAAAAAATTCAAGGTTCGTTATTTATTATTGGTGTTGTTTTTCAAGATCATTTAGACGAGTATACAGAGGCTATTACCAACTATCAAACACTAATAAATAAATATTCCAACTTTACAGAAAGGCAAAAAACCTTCTTTAATTTATACTATTGTTATACCAAATTAGGTATGAAAGTTCAAGCAGATTCTGTTTTAGGAGTATTAAAAGAATTATACCCTGATGGGAATTTTACACAAAAAATTTTAAAAGGAAATACGGACTCTACCTCAAAAATTAAAACAGATGAAGCAACTAAAACATACGAAACAATTTATAATTTGTTTATAGAAGGCAAGTTTAAAGAAGCCATAGAAGCTAAAACAAATGCCGATAAAATTTACAGTAAAAATTACTGGACCCCACAATTATTATTTATTGAAGCAATTTATTATGTAAAACAAAAAGACGATTCAACAGCAACAGTAAAACTTAAAGAGTTAATTAAACTATATCCTAAAACAACATTGGCTGCAAAAGCTGCAACCATGATTGATGTTTTAAAAAGAAGAAAAGAAATAGAAGATTATTTAACAAAATTAGAAGTAGAACGAAACGAAGACCCTGTAACAAGAAATGTAGATACAGAGGATGATGCAACTGTTGTAGGAGTTAAAAAAGAGAAAAAAACAAACGAAGACACCAAAGAAGCTCCAGATAAAAGTACCACAAAAACTGAAGGAACGAAAAAGTCAACAGAAGAGAAAAAAGGTGTTTATAACTTTATTGCAACAGACCAGCAATACATTATGATTGTATTTAATAAAGTTGATAATTTATTCATTAAAGAATCGAAAGATGCATTTGCACAATTCAACAGGCAAAAATTCTATTCCAAAAAAATAAATATTATACAACACCAACTAGACGAAGAAAATACAATTTTACTTTTTGGAATATTTGAAAATACAGGTTTGGCTTTAGAGTATTACAACGTTTTAAAACCACAAGCCACTACCAGAATAATTTCATTTATTCCACCTAACAAATACAAGTATAGTATTATAAGCCAAGCTAATTTTAATATTTTAAAAGATAGTAAAAACTTGACAGAGTATTATAATTTTGTACAGCAAATTTTACCAGATAAGTTTTAAAATAAGCACTAATTAAACATGAAGAAATCGGTTAAAATAGTTTGGCAAATTACATTTGGTGGCATTGTTGCATTTGTTCTATTTATATTATTATGCAGTTGGGGTGCTTTTGGTAAAATGCCAGATTTAGAAGACATTCAAAACCCATCAGCATCATTAAGTAGCCAGGTATATGCACAAGATGGTTCCATAATGGGCAAATATTATTTGCAAGATCGTATTAATATACAATTTAAAAATATAGCCCAGCCTGTTTTAGATGCAGTTATAGCAACCGAAGATGAACGCTTTTATACACATAGTGGAATTGATTTAAGAGCATTAGGAAGAGCCTTTGCAGGCTTAGGAAGAGATGGTGGTGCAAGCACCATAACCATGCAAACAGCAAAAAACCTATTTACAGATAATTGGGCTACTAAGAATTTTATTGTAAGAAGTATTCAAAAATTTAAAGAAGCAATTATTGCTGTTAAGCTAGAAAAAAATTTTACAAAAGAAGAAATTATTACACTCTATCTAAATACTGTAGCATTTAGCGATAATGTTTATGGAATAAGAAATGCAGCAAAAACATTTTTTCAAAAAGAACCAGATAGTTTAAATGTTAAAGAATCTGCAGTTTTAATTGGAATGCTTAAAGGAGCAACACTTTATAATCCAAGACGTAATTACAAAACATCTTTTGAACGTAGAAATGTTGTAATGAACCAAATGGTGAAAAATAATAAATTAAGTAAAGCAAGTTTTGATACATTAAAGCTACAACCCATAGATCTTAATTATAGAAAATTAGATGAGAATGCTGGCATAGGTCCATACTTTAGAATGATTTTAGGAGAGGAGTTGAAAAAATGGTGTAAAGAGCATAAAAAAAATAACGGAAAAAATTACGATTTGTATAGAGATGGCTTAAAAATTTATACAACCATTAATCCCAAAATGCAGGTATATGCCGAACAAGCGGTAGATAAGCATATTAGTGAAATGCAAAAGTACTTAAGTTCTCAGTCTAACATAAAATCTGGTGCAGTATGGAAAGGAAGAGAAAATGTGTTAGATGCAGCAATGAAACAAAGTGATAGATGGAGAAATATGAAATCAGAAGGTGCCGATGAGGAGACAATTAAAAAAAGCTTTTATGAAAAAACTAAAATGAAAGTTTTTTCATGGAATAAAAATAGAGAAGCAGATACAGTAATGACACCATTTGACTCTATAAAATATAGTAGGCAAATGTTACAAGCAGGTTTTATGGTAATGGATCCAATTACTGGAGAAGTAAAAGCCTGGGTTGGTGGAATAGATTTTAAAAACTATAAATACGACCACGTAAACTTTAATACTAAACGCCAGGTAGGCTCTACCATTAAACCATTACTTTATGGTTTGGCAATAGAAGAGGCAGGCCTTACACCAACATCAATGGTACAAGATGTACAACAAAGTTTTGGTTCTTATGGCTTAGTACCTGCAACAAGTAAAACATGCACAGGTGCTACAATGCCTATGGCACAAGCATTAGCTGGTTCAAGAAACTGTGCATCTGCTTATATTATAAAACAGTTAGATAATTCTGGCAATAATGGAGCAAGAAGGTTTGTTGATTTTTTAAAACGTTGCGATTTTAAAACTAAATTAGATGCTTACCCTAGTATGGCTTTAGGTGCTTGTGAAATTTCGTTATATGAAATGTTACAAGGCTATACCATGTTTCCTGGAAGAGGCTTTAATGTACAACCCATGTTTATTACACGTATTGAAGATAGAAACGGAAATGTATTAGAAACTTTTACTCCAAAGCGTAAAGAAGTTATTAGTGATGTTACAGCATACTCAGTAATAAAAATGATGGAAGGAGTAATGGAATTTGGAACAGGTAGAAGAATTTGGAGTTATGATGTAAAAGGAAAAATTGCAGGTAAAACAGGAACCACCAATGACAATAGTGATGCTTGGTTTATAGGATATACACCTCAAATATTAGCAGGTACTTGGGTTGGTTGCGATGATAGATTTATTCGATTTAATTCAACAGCAATAGGGCAAGGTGCTTCTGCTGCTTTACCAATTTGGGCATATTTTTATGAAAAAGCATCTAGAGACCCTGCATGTGGTTTAGATGTAACCAGCACTTTTGCTAAGCCAGAGGCATTAACTAATGATATTATTATTGATGGAATAAGTGGCTTTACCCCTGTACCAGGGGGTGAAACAGAAGATGGCGGAGCAGGCACTAGCTCTGAATATGGGGAGGAAAGTAGTGAATATAATGATGACTCTACCACACCTACTCAAACAAATGAAACTCAAAATTCAGACAATAAAAATAATCAAGACAACAAAAATAAAACAGAAAAAAAACAACCACCTGCTACTTTACCCAATAAAGATCAAAAACCCAAAGCTGTTATTCCAAAGAAAAATACTTAAAACCATTTCTTCTTTAAAAAATACCAACCAATAACTACCGATATTATTAAAGAGAGAATTACAGGTATATAAAATGCATGTGAAGAGTGTTGGTACGGAATTTCAACATTCATTCCATAAATACTGGTTACTAAAATTGGTAACGATAAAATAATAGTAATAGAAGTTAAACGTTTCATTACATTATTTAAATTATTGCTTATAATACTTGCAAATGCATCCATTGTACTACTTAAAATATTTGCATAAATATTTGCCATCTCTAAGGCCTGGCTGGTATCTACAATCAAGTCTCTAAGCAATTCTCTATCATCTTCATTCAGCCCTAAAAAATTTGTTCTTTCTAATTTCATCATTAACATTTCATTGCTACGCAAAGCAGTAACAAAATAAGTAAGGCTTTTTTGAATACGCATTAAATTTAATAAATCTTCGTTACTGTTACTATCGTATAAACTTTGTTCGTACTGGTTTCTGCGATTATTAATTTGTTTTAAATAGCCTAAATAATCTTGTACAATCTTTTCAAAAATTTTTAATACCATCATATTTCTTTTATCTGTTTGCCTATTTTGAAAAGTGTTTAAAAACTTTTTAATTGCTCCATTGTCAAAAGAGTTAACAGTAACAATATGGTTATGGGTTAAAATGATGCAAATAGGTATTGTAATATAAAAGGCATCGCTATCATTAAAAGAATTATTTTCGGCTGGAGTTTTAATTACTATAAATTTTACATTGTCTTCAAGTTCATATCTAGATCTTTCGTCAATATCTAAAGAATCTCTCAAAAACTCAATAGGAATATCTAAATTATTACTTAAATCTGTAAAGTCTTCTTCTTTAAAAGGTGGCACTAGGTTTACCCAAATATCATTTTCTGGCTTACTTATTTCTACGGTTTTACCCTCTATGTTTTTAAAATACTGAATCATAAATAACCCATTTGTTTTTGTTAGAAATAAGTATTAAGGCAACGAAATTACAGTATGTTTCCTAAACAAAAATTTCAATTTTTAAGTAGAAGAAGTTATATAGAAATGGAACCTGAAAAAACAAAATTGGCAGGACCACATAGCCAAATATTATGAAACACCTGATCACTTTCTTTTGAAAATTGAACTAATAAATTACCTCCAATAGTTTGTATATTAACTTCATTAAACCCTACTGTAGTTGCATTAACTAATGCAGCAGCAGTTACACCTGTACCACAACTTAATGTTTCATCTTCTACACCTCTTTCATAAGTTCTTACTTTAATGGTGTTATCATTAATACGTTGAACAAAGTTTACATTTATCCCTTCTTTTTCAAACCTAGAGTTGTATCTTATTTTTTTACCCTCAGTATATACATCTAAATCTGTAATACTTGGCAAAATTTTTATGTAATGTGGAGATCCTGTATTTAAAATAAAAACTTCGTTATGTTCATTTTCTACACCTTTAACATCTTGAATTTTTAAGTACACAATGTCTTTAACAACTGCTTCGTGTAAACCATCTATTGCAGTAAATAAATACTTATCTTTTATTAAACCAATATCATGTGCAAATTGTGTAATACATCTTCCTCCATTGCCACACATAGAGCTTTCGTGCCCATCTGCATTATAGTAAATCATTTCAAAGTCGTATAGGCTATGGCTATTTAGTAACATTAATCCATCTGCACCAATGCCAAACTTTCTATTACATAAAAAATTTATTTGTTGGTAAGATAAATTTATTTTGTTCTCACGGTTGTCAATAATTATAAAATCATTGCCTGTGCCTTGGTATTTAGAAAAAAAAATGGTCATTAATAAAAGAAATGAATGGTTATTAAAGGTTTTTCATACAAAAGTAAATAACTATTTACTATAAATTTACTACTATATAAATCTAAAAATTAAGCTACTTTAGCTATCTCAATTTTTAATAAATTGTTTAAACAAAAAAAAATACTAAATATCAGTATTCATATTGCAGTATGGATTTGCTTTTTTCTATTACCTTATATTTTTTCTCCTCAACCAAAAGATATTTCAGTTCAAGTTTCAAAATATTTAGTGGTACTATACATTGTTATAAATATTTTTTTACTTCTCTTTTATTACTTTAATACACTTGTATTAATACCAAAATTATTATTTTAAAAAAGATGGTTTATATACTCTGTAATTATTTCCATTTTTTTTATTGCCTATTTGTATGTGCCAAAAGAAATTGCTTTTTTAATAAATGGTCAATCTAAGGAAACATTGCAAGAGCAATTTATTGAAGAAAGAAATCAACGTGAAGCAATTATTGAAAAAAATACTACTGATGCAAATACTCAACAACTTAAACCTAAAATTAAAACCATTGTTTATTTTCCTGGGTCGTTTGCAGTTTTTTTTCTAATACTTACCATTGGTATATGTAGCAAAGCTATAGGACAGTGGATGAGTTTTGAGAGAACTAAACAACAAATTGCACATCAAAAAGTAAATGCAGAGTTGTCCTATCTTAAATCTCAGGTAAACCCTCACTTTTTTTTCAATACTCTAAATAATATTTACTCTTTAGCTGTTGTGCAAAGCGATAAAACAGCAGCATCCGTTTTAAAGCTTTCTTCTATAATGAGGTATATGCTAACCGAAGTACAAGAAGAAAAAACTTTACTTGAGAAGGAAATAGACCATATTAAAAATTATATAGATTTACAAATGGTGAGGCTTACAAATAAAGTGTCTGTAAGTTTTACTGTAAATGGAACAATTGATGGCATAAAAGTTGCACCACTATTATTAATTCCTTTTATTGAAAATGCTTTTAAATATGGTGTAAGCACAGTTGAACAATCTGCAATTGAAATTGAAATAAATACCACCGAAAAATGTTTACAATTTATTTCTTCTAATACCATTGTGCAAACACAAAATATTTTACAGTCATCTACAGGAATTGGAATAAGTAATGTAAAAAGAAGATTAGAGTTGTTGTATAAAGACAATTACACACTTAACATTACTAATAATACTTTTAATTTTAAAGTTTTTCTAGAAATAAATATATAAAAATGATTAGTGCAATAGCTTTAGATGATGAGCCTTTGGCTTTACAAATTATTCAACAGTATTGTAATAAAATTAATTTTATTACTCTCGAAAAAACTTTTACTAACCCCAATGAAGCATATTTATATTTAAAAAATAATAAAATTAATTTGTTGTTTTTAGATATTCAAATGCCTGATATAAATGGCTTACAATTTTTTAAAAGTTTACCAATTAAGCCTTCTGTAATTTTCACCACTGCTTTTAAAGATTACGCTTTAGAAGGGTTTAACGTTAATGCAATTGATTACTTATTAAAGCCTTTTGAGTTTGAAAGATTTTTAATAGCTGCCAATAAAGCAAGCACAGCAATTGAAGGAAATAATATAACAACAGTGCAAAACTTTATTAATGTAAAAGTAAACTACGAGATACAAAAAATAAATTTAGCAGAAATAGAATTAATTGAGGCATTAGATGATTATATAAAAATTTATATAAAACCCTATCCTGTGTTAACTTTAATGACTCTTAAAAACATGCTTGAAAAATTACCAGCAGATGAATTTGTTAGAATACATCGTTCTTATATAATACCACTTAATAAAGTAGAAAAGTTTAATAAACATAAAGTATTTGTAGCAGGAAAAGAAATACCAATTGGCAGCAGTTTTTCTTCTGTTTACGATATATTAACACAACACAATTTACAGGAGTAGTATTTGTTTATATTTTTTTACATTTTTATTTCAATTTTTACTCTCAAATTTGCTTTAAACGTAAACATAAATGTATGTTGAACAAACACTGCACTACAGTATTATTTTTATTACTATTTAATTATTTCGCCTCCACTGCTCAAAATAATTTTGCTATTGCAATAAACTATACACCTGTATTAAACTCCAACAATTTTTCAACAGTGTTTGGAGGCGTAAATGGCAACCAAATAAAATTAGACAAGCAAGGTTTAATAAGAGAAATGGAATTTATAGCATATCCTAAAACTGTGTTTAATATTGTAAAAACAATACCACAAAAGGGTTACAATATATATGAAATAACCACAAACGATTACCCCTACAGCAATAAAAAATTATATATTGATAGCCGTTTTGTAAAGCTTTCAAAACTAAAGCCAACTGAAAGAGTTACAAAATTGCCAAATCAACAAGATATATTAAGTAGAATGAAGAAGTTGGAAGGCTTTCCGTATATGTGGGGAGGCAACACACCTAATGGGGTTATAGAAATGCTTAACCTTTACAAGCCCAAAGGCACAATAAATCAAACCACCAAAAATTTATGGATATTAAAAGGTGTTGATTGCTCAGGTTTAATTTATCAGGCAACAGATGGCTTTACTCCAAGAAATACTTCTTCTTTAGTTAATTATGGAAACGCAGTTGACAATATTGAAAATTTAAATGCTTCTCAAATTGCTAAACTTTTAAAGCCTTTAGATTTAATAGTTTGGAATGGCCATGTTGTGGTGGTGTATAACGAAACTACAACTATAGAAAGTACCCCAGATGGAGGAGTAAAAACAACTGACTTAACAAAAAGGTTACAGATTATTTTAAAAGATAAAAAGCCTGTAAATAATTGGAATAATACATCAGGAAAAAGATTTGTAGTGAGAAGATGGATAAATTAATAAACCAAATTTTAGATACCATACATTCCTTTACTTTGCAACATTAAATTTTAGGATATGAATTTTTTACACGAATTACAATTACAAAATCATAATAATGGCAGTTCTACAGGCACACAATGGCTACCCTCTGATGGACAACTCATAAAAAGCTTTTCACCGGTAGATGGAAATGAAATTGGTACGGTAAATAGTACCACAAACAACGTGTATAAAAGTATTGTAACAAAAGCAGAACAAGCTTTTGAAGAGTGGCGTTTGTGGCCTGCCCCAAAAAGAGGAGAAATTGTAAGGCAAATAGGAAACGCACTGCGTGAAAAGAAAGAACCATTGGGTAAATTAGTGAGCTACGAAATGGGTAAAAGCTTACAAGAAGGTTTAGGCGAAGTACAGGAAATGATTGATATATGTGATTTTGCTGTAGGCCTTTCTCGTCAGTTGTATGGTTTAACTATTCATAGCGAAAGACCTAACCACAGAATGTATGAACAATGGCACCCATTAGGTATTGTAGGTATTATTTCAGCTTTTAATTTTCCTGTTGCTGTTTGGAGTTGGAATGCTGCATTAGCTTGGGTTTGTGGTAATGTATGTATTTGGAAGCCTAGTGAAAAAACACCACTTTGTTCTATTGCAGTACAAAATATTGTGTCGGAAGTTTTTCAAAAAAATAATGTACCAGAAGGAGTAAATTGTTTAATACAAGGATACAAAGAAGCAGGAGAGTGGCTAAGCCAGGATGCTAAGGTTGCCTTAGTAAGTGCAACAGGTAGTACAAGAATGGGAAAAGCTGTAAATGCTGCAGTAGCACAACGTTTAGGAAAAACTATTTTAGAATTAGGTGGCAATAATGCAATTATTATTTCTAAAGATGCAGATATTGATATGGCAATAATTGGTAGTGTTTTTGGAGCTGTTGGTACTGCAGGTCAACGTTGTACTACTACAAGAAGGTTAATAATTCATGAAAGCATTTATGATACTCTTAAACAAAAATTAATTAATGCATATCAGCAACTAAAAATTGGTAATCCTTTAGATAGTAAAAATCATGTTGGCCCACTAATAGATAAAGATGCAGTTACACAATATTTATCCTCTATTGAACAATGCAAACAACAAGGTGGTAAATTTATTGTAGAGGGTGGAGTACTTACAGGAGAAGGGTTTGAATCTGGTTGTTACGTTAAGCCTTGTATTGCAGAAGCCAATAATAATATGGCCATTGTTCAACACGAAACTTTTGCTCCTATATTATATATTATGCCATATCATAAAATAGAAGAGGCTATTGCAATGCAAAATCAAGTACCACAAGGCCTATCCTCAGCTATTATGACTTTGAATGTGAGAGAGGCAGAATTATTCTTATCTCATAAAGGTAGCGATTGTGGTATTGCAAACGTAAACATTGGCACAAGTGGTGCAGAAATTGGTGGTGCATTTGGAGGAGAGAAAGAAACTGGTGGAGGAAGAGAAAGTGGTAGCGATGCATGGAAAGCATATATGCGTAGGCAAACCAATACAATTAATTGGGGTAGCAGTTTACCATTGGCACAAGGTATAGAATTTAATATCTAAACCATTAAACATTAAGTACAATCAGCCATCTTAAATTGTTGCATTTATTTTGGCTGATTTTTTTATTTCTGATTCTTTCAAAATATGAATTACATCATTGTACTTTGCAAGTAATATGAAATATTTTATAATAGCAGGAGAAGCAAGTGGAGATTTGCATGGTAGTAATTTAATTAAACAATTACGCCTTGCAGATGATAATGCTATTATACAATGTTGGGGCGGAAACCTTATGCAAAATGCAGGTGCTACTCTTTTAAAACATTATAAAGAGTTGGCTTTTATGGGCTTTATTGAAGTAGTAAAAAACTTGCCAACCATATTAAAAAATATAAAATTTTGTAAACAGCAAATAAATAGTTTTAAGCCAGATGTGGTAGTATTAATAGACTATCCTGGTTTTAATTTAAGAATTGCAGAATGGGCAAAAAAACAAGGATATAAAATTGTTTATTACATATCTCCACAAGTTTGGGCATGGAAGGCAGGACGAGTGAAAAAAATGAAACAATGCATTGATAAAATGATTTGCATTTTACCATTTGAGCAAACCTACTACCAAAAAAAATGGAATTGGAAGGTAGATTATGTAGGGCATCCATTAATTGAAGCAATAAATCAATTTAAAGCAAATTATACAGCACCTAACAACTCTTCTAATAAATTTATTGCATTATTACCAGGTAGTAGAAAACAGGAAATTATAAAAAAACTACCCATTATGTTAGAAGTGGCAAAAGCTTTTCCTGATTATAAATTTGTAGTTGCTAAAGCCCCAGGGCAAGATGATGATTTTTACAATCAGTTCTTACCTGTTCAACCAAATGTTGAATTTTTTAGAAACGATACTTATAATGTATTAATGCAAAGTAAAGCTGCATTAGTAACAAGTGGTACAGCAACTTTAGAAACTGCATTGTTTGAAGTGCCAGAAGTAGTTTGTTATAAAGGAAGTAATATTAGCTACCAAATAGCAAAAAGGCTAATTAATATAAAATATATATCGTTGGTAAATTTAATAATGGATAAATTAGTTGTTACCGAATTAATTCAAAATAAATTAACAGTTACAAATCTTACTACCGAATTAAATAGTTTACTAAACAACGAACAAAGAAAACAGCAATTACAAAAAGATTACACAGAGTTAAAGCAAATTTTAAGCATCTCTCAACAACCCTCTGCATTGGCTGCAAAAATTATTGTAGATTTTATTAACCTTTAAAAAAAGGTAATATAAACAGTTTAAAAGTAATTATCAGTAAAGCAATTAAAAACATAAATAAAGAAATTCTGTTCATGCCGTGCATGTACTTTGTCCATTGAGTTCTAGGCTCATTAGGGTCTCTTTTTTTAATAAAAAGGTATTCTGCAAGTTGTTTAAAAAAAACCATAATAAACAAATTTAAAGGAAAAAGTGTGGAGATTAAAAAACCTAAACAAAAAAGATGCTAACAAAGTAAAAGAGTTGTTTAGTTTGCCAGATATTAAAGGGCGTAAACCTTATGGCAAGTTAGAAACACAAGGCTTTAGAATAGCCAACTTTATGGCAAGCACTAATGATGAAGATTTTTTAGTAGATGCCACAGGCAACAGGCGTTTTCTTTGTTTTAAAGTAGAGAAAATAAATGACCAGGAATACAGCAAAATAAAAATAGATGATATTTGGGCAGAAGCCTACCACTACTACAGAGAAAATACAAATAATTACTATGTTACACCTACCGATATTGTAGAGCTGGAAGAAAATAATAAACAATTCCTTCATGTAACGCAAGAGTATGAGTATTGCAACCTATATTTTAAAAAGCCTGCCGAAAACGATACTTATTATTTACTACCTGCATCTATTATAAGAGATTATTTAAGAATACTTACAATGTGCCAAATAATTAAAGATAGAAATATTGGCATAGCATTAAAACAGTTAAATTTTGAACAAGTAACACATAGGTTTACTGGCAGCAGCTTTGGTATAAAAGTTTGGAAAGTAGCTTTAATAAACGATAAAATAGATGGTAAACAAATTATAGAGCCATACCATGCACACAACAACAATTTATTTAAACCATAAAATTTACCATGCCCAAAATTTTTAAATATTTCGGTTATCTGATTTACATTTATGCACACGACCATTTGCCTGTACACATACACGCCAAAATACAAGACAGAGAAGGAAAATTTATATTACTGTACAATAATGGAATTTTAACGATAGAAGACCAAAATATAAAAGGTAAGCCACACCTTACGGCAAAAGAAGTTACCGAAATGCGTAAATTTGTACGGGTATATGCCAATAAAATAAAAGAGCAATGGGAAACAATACATTATTACAAAAAGAAAGTAACCTGCATAGAAGTAAAACGCAGAGTATAAACTACAATATTACAAATGCTATTTTTTTGCATGATTATACCTTATTGGTAACTTTTGCCAATGGTATTACAAAGCCCATAGATTTTACCAAAGCATTAGAAAAATATGCACAAGGCTATTACCAAAAGTACAGGCAGCCACGCCATTTTAAAGCCTTTAAAATAGAAAACCAAAATATTGTTTGGGGAAAAGACTGGGATTTAATTTTTCCACCAGAAAACATATTTAAAGAAAAATTTTAGGACTTATAACCTTTTCCACTTACCTCTTACACCAACAAAAAAATTTATATTTGTAAAAACG
>JAIBAV010000148.1 GCA_019695015.1 Chitinophagaceae bacterium | reverse complement strand
CATCAACATTTATTTCTTTATCACCACCCACTCTTGTAATTTTTCCTTCTTGTAAAGCCCTTAATACTTTAGCTTGTGCACTCAGGCTCATATCGCCAATTTCATCTAAAAAAAGGGTGCCTCCATTAGCTTGCTCAAATTTTCCTATTCGTTGTTTTATAGCACTGGTAAACGAACCTTTTTCATGTCCAAACAATTCGCTTTCTATCAATTCAGAAGGGATGGCTGCACAATTTACTTCAATTAGTGGCCCTGTATTTCTGTTGCTTTTTTCATGTAACCATTTTGCAACAAGTTCTTTACCACTTCCATTTTCGCCTGTTATTAAAACCCTTGCATCAGTAATAGCAACTTTTTCAATTGTTTCTTTAATTTTTAAAATAGCTGCACTTTCTCCAATAATTTCCTGTACTTTATTAATTTTATTTTTTAAAGTTTTGGTTTCTTTTACCAATATTTTTTTATCTGTAGCATTTCTAATAGTAATTAATAATCTGTTTAAATCTGGTGGCTTAGCAATATAATCAAACGCACCTTTTTTTACTGCATCTACAGCAGTATCAATATTTCCATGCCCACTAATAATAATAATAGGTACATCAGGTTTTATTTCGGTTGCTTTCTGTAAAAATTCTATTCCATCCAACTTGGGCATTTTTATATCGCATAAAACTGCATCAAAATCTTTTGCTGAAAATTTGTCAAACCCATCTTCTCCATCTGCTGCTTCTTCTACTTTATAGCCTTCATTACTTAAAATTTCTTTTAATACATTGCGTATTGATTTTTCATCGTCTATTACTAAAATTGCTTGCATAAAATTTACTTGAAATGAACATGCAATATAAGCTAAACTTGTTTTTTATTCATTTTATAAGGTAAAGGAATTAAAAATTTCCATTAAGCCTTTTATTACTTACTTTATTTGAAAATATTTATTATTTAAATTTTTTTTGCTTAACCTTTGCCACAATTTAAACAACCTTATATTTGCAATAGTTGTTTATGCAACTATTAAATTAATTTTTTAAATAATTGTGATATGAAAATTTTAGTTTGTGTAAGTGTAACACCAGATACTACATCAAAAATTGCATTTAAAGATGGCAATTCAAAGTTTGATGATGCAGGTGTTCAATGGATAATTAATCCTTATGATGAGTGGTACTCTTTAGTTCGTGCAATTGAGTTAAAAGAAAAAGATGCTTCAATAAGCATACATTTAGTTACTGTTGGTAATAAAGAAGCAGAAGCTGTTATACGTAAGGCATTGGCTTTAGGTGGAGATGAAGCGACACGTATTAATGCAGAAAGTAATGATAGCTATTTTATTGCTGCACAAATTGCAGATATTGCTAACAAAGGAGCTTATGATTTGGTTTTTACAGGTAAAGAAACTATTGATTATAATGGTTCATCTATTGGTGGTATGGTTGCAGAATTAATGAATGCACCATATATTTCTTTAGCTACCAAATTTGAATTAAATGGAAACATAGCAACAGTAACCAGAGAAATTGAAGGAGGTGAAGAAATAAATGAAGTGGTATTGCCTTTAGTTGTTAGCTGTCAAAAAGGTATAGCAGAACAAAGAATACCCAATATGAGAGGTATTATGGCTGCTCGTACAAAAACTTTACATGTAGTGGAGCCAATTGTTATAGATGCATTAACCAATGTTGTAAACTACGAAATGCCACCAGCTAAAGCAGGTGTTAAATTAGTAGATGCTGATAATGTAGCTGAATTGGTTCGTTTACTTCACGAAGAAGCAAAAGCAATTTAAAATGTATTAAATATTCATTTCAGAATATAATTTCTTATTCAATTATTCAAATATATAAATATGTCAGTTTTAATAATTATAGATAAAGCCGATGGGCAAATCAAAAAATCTTCTTTAGAAGCATTAACCTATGGGGCAGATGTTGCCAAACAATTAAATACTACTGCTGCTGCATTAGTTTTAGGTACATGTACAGATGATTTATCAACTTTAGGTAAGTATGGTGTTGGTAAAGTATATCAAGTGGTAGAGGATAGCCTTAATAATTTAGATGCACAGGTTTATGCTCAAGTAATTGCAAGTGTTACCAATCAAGTTGGAGCAAACGTTTTAATCTTTTCTCACAACCAAACAGGTAAATCAGTAGCTGCCAGAGTTGCTGCTAATCTTAAAGCAGGCATTGTAACTGGTGCTTGTGCATTACCAGATGTAAGCAATGGCTTTGTTGTTAAAAAAACTGTTTTTAGTGGTAAAGCTTTTGCCAATGTAAATATCAACTCTGCTTGTAAAGTTATATCTCTAAATCCAAACAGTTATAAAACTGTTGCAACAGAAGGTAGTGCAATAATAGAAACGTTAAATGTAAGTGTACCAACTGCAAAAGTTAAAGTAACTGGCATAAATAAAGTTAGTGGAGAAGTGCCTTTAACTGAAGCAGAAATTGTGGTAAGTGGAGGAAGGGGTTTAAAAGGTCCAGAAAATTGGGGAATTATTTTAGACCTTGCTCATGTATTGGGTGCTGCAACAGCTTGTAGCAGGCCTGTAGGGGATGCCCATTGGAGACCACACCATGAACATGTAGGGCAAACAGGTATTCAAATTGCTCCAAACTTGTACATTGCTGTTGGTATTAGTGGTGCTATTCAACATTTAGCTGGTGTAAACAGAAGCAAGGTAATTGTTGTAATTAACAAAGATGCAGAAGCACCATTTTTTAAAGCCGCAGATTATGGCATTGTTGGCGATGCTTTTGAAGTGCTACCTAAGCTTACTGCTGAAATTAAAAAACTAAAAGGTATAGCATAAACTACCTAATAAGTATAGTATTAATTGGTTATTTTAAAGGAAAAATTGGTTATTGAACTCTTAAATTTAATATTCAATAATCTTCTTTTGAAATAACCAATTTTTTATTAAAGTAATTCTAATATTTTTACAGCAGTATTCAAGCACATTAAAACTTAATGAAACTGGTAACCAAATTTATTTTCACTTTTTCTTTTTTATTTTTTGCATGGAAGTCTCATGCACAATTTAGAAAATACTCTAACGAATTTTTAAATATTGGAGCAGGTGCAAGAAGCCTTGGAATGGGTAATGTACAAGTAGCCACAGCAAATGATGCAACTGCAGGTTATTGGAACCCTTCAGGTTTAATTCATATCAAAAAATCTCCTTCTTTATCAGTTATGCATGCAAACTATTTTGCAGGTATTGGTAAGTACGATTTTGCAGCTATAGCTTTGCCATCTAAATCAAGCAAAAGAACTTTGGCAATTACTTTTTTACGTTTTGCTGTAGATGATATTCCTAACACATTATATTTAATAGAACCCGATGGATCACCAAACTATAATAATATCTCAAGTTTTTCATCGGCAGATTATGCTGTTTTGTTAAGCTATTCGCAAATTGCTAAACAAAAAGAAAATTTATTTATTAGTTATGGAGGTAATGTAAAAATTATTCATCGTAAAGTTGGCAGCTTTGCTAAAGCATGGGGTTTTGGAATAGATGCTGGAATTCAAATTAAAAAAAATAAATGGCTTTTTGGTGCAACAATAAGAGATGTTACTACAACTTTTAATGCCTGGTCTTTTTCGTTTACAGAAAAAGAAAAGGAAGTATTATACTTAACTAATAATGATATACCTGTAAAAAGTACGGAAATGACTGCTCCAAGATTAATTGCTGCAGCGGCTCGTAATTTTAAAATCAATAAAAATATCAATTTATTAGCCGAAGCTAATTTGCATTTTACTTTTGATGGTAAAAGAAATACATTAATTAGTACCAACCCCATAAGTATTGACCCAAATATTGGATTAGAAGCAAGTTTAAACAATACCATTTTTTTAAGGGCTGGAGTTTCCAATTTTCAAAGGGCTTTGAAAGATGCAGATACAACCAATCAAAAAAAAGTTTGGATTTTTCAACCAAGTTTGGGTGCAGGGTTTAAGTTTGGAAATGTAGGTATTGATTATGCTTTTACCAATTTAGCTAACCAAAGTAATCCTTTATACACACATATATTTTGTTTGAGAATAGATTTAGTAAAAAAAGAAAAGTAGTTCTTATAGACTAATAATTATATTTCTTTTTCCATTTTTCTCTTAAATAATTTCTTAATTCGTTTTCTCTACTATTATTGCCTGGGCTATAAAATACTGTTCCTTTTAAGGCATCTGGTAAATACTCTTGCTCAATAAAATTTCCTTCGCCGTTATGAGAATATTGATAGTTTTTCCCATATTCTAAATCTTTCATAAGCTTAGTAGGGGCATTTCTTAAATGCAAAGGCACAGGTAAATTGCCTTGCTGTTGTACTGTTTGCAAAGCTTTATCTATTGCTACATAAGAGGCATTACTTTTAACAGAAGATGCTAAATAAGTAGCACAATGGCTTAGAATAATTCTTCCTTCTGGATATCCAATTTTATTCACTGCATCAAATGTAGTATTGGCTAATAATAAAGCATTTGGATTGGCATTGCCTATATCTTCACTTGCAAAAACAAGCATTCTTCGGGCAATAAATTTTATATCTTCTCCAGCATCAATCATTCTGGCTAACCAATAAATTGCACCATTTGGGTCGCTGCCACGCATACTTTTAATAAAGGCAGAAACGATATCGTAATGTTGTTCTCCTTGCTTATCATATAAAGCAATTTTTTGCTGAGCAATTTCAATTACTTGTTTATTGGTTATTGTTATTTGCTGATTGGTTGTAGTTATTGAGTTAACTACAAGCTCTAATAAATTTAATAATTTTCTTGCATCACCACTACTTAAGTTAATGAGTGCTTCTGTTTCTTGCAGTGTAATATTTTTTTCTTTAAGAAAGACATCTTTTTTTATAGCAATATGTAATAGTTGCATTAAGTCTTCTTCTGTTAAATGTTTTAATACATATACTTGTGCCCTGCTCAGTAAAGCACTATTTACTTCAAAGGAGGGATTTTCGGTGGTGGCACCAATTAATGTTATTATTCCTTTTTCTACTGCTGCTAATAAGGCATCTTGCTGGTTTTTATTAAAACGATGAATTTCATCAATAAATAAAATTGCATGTTTTTGTGCTGTTGCTTTTTCTATTACTTCTCTTACATCTTTAACTCCACTACTTATGGCACTTAATTGATAATATGGTTGATGTAATTTATTAGCAATAATATTTGCAATGGTTGTTTTACCAACACCTGGTGGTCCCCATAAAATAATGGATGGAATTTTACCTTGCTCAATAGCCTTTCTTAAAATACTATTATTGCCTGTTAAATGTTCTTGACCAATTAAATCTGTTAATTCATAAGGTCTTAATCTTTCTGCTAATGGTGTAAAATTATTCATAGCTGAAAGGTAGAATTTATTTTAGTTATTAAAAAAAAATGCCACCAACAAGATTGTTGATGACATTCATTAAAACTAAACCTGAGAAAAAATTTATTGGCCAATTCCACCGCCACCACCTTGTGCTCGTTTATTTTCTTCTTCTGTTCCTGTTGTTCTTTGCCTTGAGCTTTTTACTGTGCTTTTTCCAAAACGGTAATTAAAATTTATCTTAAACTGTCTGCTTTCCCAATGGCCAGTAGCGTCAAAATATTGGCCTGCAAAATTGCTGGTTACATGCCATTTAGAGATAAAGAATATATCACTTACACTAAGCTTTAAGTTTCCTTTTCCTTTTAATATTTGCTTTTGTACTCCAATATCTACATTACCCATTGATTTAGCTTTAAACGTACCTTCCCAAATACTAGGTGAGTTAAACCAACCACTTAATTCAGCAGTATAACCCTTGCCAAGTTTAAATGTATTTTGCATGTAAATATTAAATGTAAAAGCATCTAAATCTATGGTTCTACCTATACCTAAATTTGCTTTGTAATGTGAGTAATTGAAATTGGTATTTATAAATGCACTATACCATTTGTAAATAATGGGATAACTGATATTAATGCTTACTTTATTTTGGCTTGCTAAATTCTTTTCGGTAAGTACACTTTTGCTTTTTTCAATGGTATCTACTAATTGTGTAAACACGTTATTTACATAGCTATAGTTTAAGGTTGTAATTAACTTATACTTATAACTATGTGTTAAATTAAAACTGTTTGTATATTGAGGAGTTAGCTCTGTATTGCCTTTTTGAAATGTGTACTCATCTAACTTAAATTCAAATGGGTTTAAATCTTGATATGCTGGTCTATCTATTCTTCTACTATAACTTAAACTCCATTGGCTCATAGGGTTTTTATTGAAAGTAATGCTTGCACTAGGAAACAAGTTGGTATAGTTTCTGTTAAATATGCTATCGTAAGTTACATAGTTATTGTTTTTCTTTTTATAACCAATTGAATTTCCAGTTGCGTTAGTATTTTCTACTCTTAAACCAATTTGTACATTAATATTTTTTATTTGCTTTGTATAATTTGCATAAAGGGCATTAATATTTTCTTTAAAATTAAAATTATTACTTCTTGCAGTATCTAATACTTTGTTGTTGGTAAAAACATCGTATCTCTCAAAATTATTTTTTGTTTCAACGAAAGATGTTTTTGTTCCTATACTTAATTTTCCTTTTGCTAAAGGCTGTTCATAATCTGCTTTTACAGTATATAAATTAATTTTGGAAGGGGAAATTATGTTATAAATTTTTCTGGAAAGTTCGTTAGTTCCACTAAAGTCATAATAGTAATTTGGTTGTAACTGATTATTGAAATTATCATAATTACCATAATCTGCATCAACATTTAATTCTTTACCTTTTGCATTCGTGTATTTGTAATTTAAATTTAATGTAACATTATTTCTTTTTCCTTTATTGGTATTTTTAGCTTCTAGAATATAATTGCCTGTGTTAGTAGGTATATAAGTAATTGGTGTATTGCTGTTGTGATTTAAATCGTTATTATTAAAATTACCCGTTGCAATAAATCCAATAGTTTGTTGCTTGTTTATAAAATAGTCCATACCTAATTTTATGTTATTGGTTTGACTAGAACTTGTCATAACATTGGATTGATTAAATAAAGTATCTAACAGATATCTTTTAAAGTGCATATTGTTTTCATTCTTACTATTATTAAAACTATATGTACCAAAAATGTTTACTTTATTATTTCTGTGATTTAGGCTTAAGCTTGTATTGTATTTTCCATAAACACCAATACCATAGCCTGCATTAAAACTACCATTGGTTCCAAATGTTTTATTCTTTTTAAGTTTTATATTTATTATACCAGCATTACCTGCAGCATCGTATTTTGCAGATGGGTTAGTAATTAATTCTATGGCTTCTATTTGGTTTGAATTCATTGTACGTAAAAAATCTGCCAAATCTTTTCCTTTTAAAGGAGAGGGTTTACCATCAATATAAATTACAACACCGTTTTTACCGCTTAAAGTAATATTATCATCTTTGTCTATTGTTACACCTGGTGATTTTCTAACTAATTCAAAGGCATCTGAACCTTGGGCATTAATACTTCCTTCTATGTTTACAATTGTTTTGTCTGCCTTTACCTCAACAGGAGGTTTTTTTGAAGTTACGGTTACACCATCTAATTGTTTTGATTTTTTTTCTAGAATAAAATCTGTTAAAACAACATCGTTTCCATCAACTAAAAATACAGCAGATTGTTTAGCAACATAGCCAAGAGAATTTATTTCTACATAATACTCTCCTTTAGGTATATCCATAAACTTAAATGCACCTTCTGCATTGGTTACTAAAATTTTAGTAATAGATTTATCTTTTGAGTTATGTAATAATACGCTGGCAGCATTGATGCCATTGCTTTTTTCATCTTTTACATTGCCTTTTATTTGTTGGGCAAATGTAACTGCACTAAAAAAAATGCAGGATAATAATGTAATTATTTGTTTCATATAATTTGATAGTTTAGAGTTTATAATTTGAAATCAAAACTGAAAATTCTAAACTATTTTTTCTATTAGATTCTTACCAATGGAAATAAAAAACCTTTGAGCGGTAGAAGCTATATAGAACAATGAAACGAGGAATAATTTAAAAAGTTACAAAAGCGTATCACTTTTTTCTAGTTGAAAAATACTTTCAACAGAGGTTCCAAAGACCTTTGCCATTTTAAGTGCAAGAAGTGTAGAAGGTATAAATTTTCCGGCTTCTATTGCATTCATTGATTGCCTTGAAACACCTATTTTATTGGCTAAATACTCTTGTGTCCAGTTCTTTTTTGCTCGTTCTACTTTAATTAAATTTTTCATTTTTTAAACAAGTATTTGTTTTTAGATAAGGCAACACCAATAAAATATAAAATAAATAAATAGATAAATATTTTTTTGGTTCCAAATATTTCTTTGTTTAAATCAAATGCTGTATCTACAATACCAATGGTCATTATTAATGCTAAACCTGTAGAAAATGCAAATACTGCAGCTTCTAAATGAATTCTTTTTTCCACTTCATCCATTAAGTTAATGCTGGTGATATAAAAGTAGATTAATATGCCAAATGTGATAGTAGGAAGAATGGATAGTAATACTTTTATTTCATTGCTTAATGTATATTCTTTAATAACATTTAATGCTATTAAATAACATGCAGCCCATAAAATACTTGCAAATAAAATGAGCTTGTTGATTTGTTTTTTGTTAATCTTCATAATGTAAATGATTTAATTTTTCACAAAGATAAGTATTTTTTACAAAATGTAAAATAAACTTTACAAAATGTATATATTTCTTGTCATAAATTTTTTTTTACTTTTTCAAATAAAATTTGGCTACTCTATAAAACTAATATACTTTTTATATTATAATAATATCAAAATGAATTGTATGGAAAAATCTATTAAACCTATACAAGGCTTTTTAGCCTTGTTTGTATCCTTAATTTTACTAGCTGCTGGAGTAGTAATAATTGGCTTGTATCACGAAAAAGTTTTACTAGTTATTGTTGGTGTAATTTTAATAATTACCTCGTTTTTTATTCTGAAAGGGCTAATGATAATTAATCCTAATCACTCCAGAGTTTTAAATTTTTTTGGTAAATATGTTGGTAGCGTAAAAGAGAATGGATTGTTTTTTATAAACCCATTTTACTCCTCCTTAAAAGTAAGTTTAAGAGCCGAAAACCTGCAAGGACAATCATTAAAAGTAAATGATAAAATGGGTAATCCTATTGAAATTGCAGCAGTAATTGTTTGGAAAGTTGGTGATACTTACAAAGCAACCTATGAAGTAGAAAATTATAACGAATATGTAAGTAAACAAAGTGAGGCTGCAGTAAGGCATTTGGCCGTAAGTTTCCCGTATGATAATTTAGAAGATGAAAAGGCATCTATTACTTTAAGAGAAGGAGGAGATAAAGTAAATCAGATTTTAGAAAATGAATTAACAGAAAGATTAGCACCTGCTGGAATTATAATTTTAGAAGCAAGAATTAGTCATTTGGCATATGCACCAGAAATTGCAGGAGCTATGCTACAACGCCAACAAGCTACAGCAATAGTTGCAGCTCGTACAAAAATTGTAGAAGGTGCCGTAGGCATGGTTGATTTGGCGTTAAAAAAATTATCGGAAGAAAATATTGTAGAATTAGACGATGAAAAGAAAGCTGCAATGGTGAGCAACCTTATGGTAGTTTTATGTGGCGAAAAAGCAGCCACACCTATATTAAATACAGGTACTCTCTATCAATAATAAATATTTTATTTTGGCAGAAAAGAAAAATTTTATTTTAAGGGTAGATCCAGAAACCTTTTCTATTCTTGAAAAATGGGCTTCTGATGAATTTAGAAGTGTAAATGGGCAAATAGAATATTTGCTAAATAGTGCAATTATACATTCTGGCAGAAGGCAACTTCACACTAAGAAATTGGCAGGCAATGCCAATACAAAGATCAAAAAGAAATAAATTATACCTCTATATAAATCATGTAGAGGTATTTTTTTATTCAATTTATAGATTTTTTCTTTTACCAAACTGTTCCTTAACTACTACTATAAGCTATGTATTAATCTTTAGAAATGCAGTATAAAATACATTTTTCCACAAATTGCATTAGGTGTTTTGGGTTTTAATATGCTGGGTACCGCATTTTGTTTAGTTTTTCAAACATTCCCACACCTTATTAAGGCTTATTCACACTTATTAACACTTCATTAAGGGTGTTATTGCTAAGAATCTTCTGAAGTGCTTTATTTACAAGCATCCTGTTAAAATATTATTTGTGGATAAATACAAACACTATAATTGTGTTTTAAAGTGGGAAAATGTGTTATTTTGTGTCAATAAATGTTAAAAATTATCTCAAACCATTAAAATGCTAAATCTTCTTGGTGAATATGAAGCTACGATTGACTCAAAAGGTCGTTTCCTTATTCCAGGAGGCTTAAAAAAACAGCTTCCAGATGGGGAAAGCCGTTTAGTTATTAGCCGTGGTATTGAGAAATGTTTAACCCTATATCCAATAAAAAGTTGGGAGCCCATTGTTGCACGTATTAGATTATTAAATGATTTTGACCCAAAAGTAAGAGAATTTAAACGCTTGTTTTTAGGTGGTGCTACAGAGGTTGAATTAGATAGTGCAGGAAGATTATTGTTGCCCCAACAATTAAAAGAATATGCCGATCTCAGCAAAGACATTGTTTTGGCTGCAGATTTAGACAAAATAAATATCTGGGATGCAAGTAAGTACAAACAGTTCTTTGAGGATTTTTCACCAGAAGTATTTAGCAATTTAGCTGCTACTGTTATGGCCAATAAAAGTACAAATGATATAGGTAATTAGAATTTGGGAACAATAAAAAATAAAATGATGAGTAAGCAAATAGAAAACACTCAACATCCAAATTCAAACTACCATATTCCTGTTCTTTTTAATGAAACAATTGATACATTAAATATTAATCCAAATGGAATATATGTTGATTGTACGTATGGAGGAGGTGGCCATAGCAAAGGAATATTAAAAAATTTAAGTAGTAAGGGTAAACTTTTTGCATTTGATCAAGATGTAGATGCACAAGAAAATTTGCAGAGTGATGACAGGTTAATTTTTGTGCCTCATAATTTTCGTTATCTGCAAAAGTTTTTACGATTGCATAATGTGCAGCAGGTAGATGGTGTTTTAGCGGATTTGGGTGTAAGCTCTCATCAATTTGATGTTGGCGAAAGAGGCTTTTCAACAAGGTTTGATGGCCCTTTAGATATGAGAATGAACACTAATGAAAATAAAACTGCTGCTAAAGTTATTCAATCGTTTACCGAACAGCAGCTGCATAAAATATTTGAACAATTTGGCGAGGTTACTAATGCAAAAACTTTGGCAAAGCACATTGTTCAAAACAGAACTAAGCAGCCTTTACAAACAATAGAACAGTTTAAAATGCTAATAAGTGCTGTGGTGAAAGGAAATCCTAATAAATACTTGGCTCAGGTGTTTCAGGCATTGCGAATTGAAGTAAATGAAGAAATTGATGCATTGAAAGAAATGTTGCTGCAGTTAAACAATTTGGTAAAGCCAGGAGGCAGGGCAGCAATTATCACCTTCCATTCTTTAGAAGATAGAGTAGTGAAAAATTTTTTCAGAAATGGTTCATTTCAAAATGAGCTGTCAGATAATCCTTTTGCAATTGGTGAAAAGAAAAAAACTTGGAAGTTAATTAACCACAAACCAATTGTAGCAAACGAAGATGAACTGAAAAATAATAAACGTAGCAGAAGTGCAAAACTTAGAGTAGCTGAAAAAATATAACATCTAATGGCAGAAAATGAAAATATAAAAAACACCAATCAGCCGACCGACAAAAAAGGGCTTAAAAAGGGAGTTGGGGTATTGTTTAACTCACAATGGATAACGAACAACCTATACTTTTTTTTATTCCTTGGTTTATTGGCAATTATTTATATAGCAAATGGACATTGGGCGGATAAAACCGTCAGAAATATTGATAAAGCTAAAAAAGAATTAAGGGATTTACAATTTGAGTATAAAACTATAAAAGCAGAATTGATGCATAAAAGCGAAGAGGCTCAAGTGCTTAAAGCTGCAGAACCTTTAGGCTTAAAAATTAGTAAAGAAGTACCTGTAAGATTACCAAATGATAATGAACCAATTGAATTAAAAAATAAAAAGTAGGCATTGAAATTATTGATTGTTTATAAAAAATGGAAGTAAAAAAAGACATACTATGGAGGGTTTATTTAGCATTTATAGTGCTAGTATTAGTATGCTTTGTAATAATTGGGAAAG
>JAIBAV010000108.1 GCA_019695015.1 Chitinophagaceae bacterium | reverse complement strand
GTAGATGGCCGAGTGGCTAAAGGCGGCAGACTGTAAATCTGCTCTCTTCGGAGTACGGAGGTTCGAATCCTTCTCTGCCCACAGTTCTTTGGATTATTTTGAATTTTAAATGATAAATTTTGAGTTATAATTTTTACTTAGAGTTTAAAATTCAACATTTAAAATAGTTATTAGCGGAAGTAGCTCATTTGGTAGAGCGGTAGCCTTCCAAGCTTCAGGTGGCCGGTTCGAGCCCGGTCTTCCGCTCAAATAAAAATTAGTTCTTTAAAATGCAATGAATTGTGAGAGTAGTTAGCTCACTTCTAAACTCTGCCAGCCGTTGTAGCTCAGTGGTAGAGCACTTCCTTGGTAAGGAAGAGGTCGTGAGTTCAATTCTCATCAACGGCTCTTTGCTGTTTTGTATATGTTTTACAAAACATTTCTGAGTGGTAAACTATTTTATAGTCATCATTGCTTATTAGAACTAAAGGTGTTGAAGGGTGCGACGCAACTACAGTTTAATAATGAACGAAGAGTTGGGTACAAATAACAGTATTAAAATTTTTTAAGCAATATTTTTAACACAACTAAAAATCGATAAAAATGTCTAAAGAGACCTTTAAGAGGGACAAACCCCACGTAAACATTGGTACCATAGGCCACGTTGACCATGGTAAAACAACTTTAACTGCTGCCATTACAGACATTCTATCTAAGCAAGGTCTGGCAACGGCTAAAAAGTATGATGAAATTGATGGTGCACCAGAAGAAAAAGAGCGTGGTATCACTATCAATACAGCTCACGTAGAATATCAAACAGCAAATCGTCACTATGCTCACGTTGACTGTCCTGGTCACGCTGACTATGTAAAAAACATGATTACTGGTGCTGCTCAAATGGATGGAGCAATTTTAGTGGTTGCTGCTACAGATGGTCCTATGCCTCAAACCAAAGAACATATTCTTTTGGCTGCACAGGTTGGTGTACCTAAAATGGTAGTTTTCTTAAATAAAGTAGATTTAGTAGATGATGCTGAGTTGTTAGACTTAGTAGAAATGGAAGTAAGAGATGAATTATCTAAAAGAGGATTTGATGGAGACAATACTCCAATCATTAAAGGTTCTGCAACTGGTGCATTAGCTGGCGAAGAAAAATGGGTTGCTGCAATTAGTGAATTAATGGCTGCTGTAGATGAATATATTCCTTTACCTCCTCGTCCGGTAGATTTACCATTTTTGATGAGTGTAGAAGACGTTTTCTCTATTACTGGTCGTGGTACAGTTGCTACTGGTAGAATTGAAAGAGGTGTTATTAAAGTAGGCGATGCTGTTGAAATAGTAGGCTTACAAGAAGCTCCTTCTACATCTACAGTTACTGGTGTTGAAATGTTTAAAAAATTATTAGACCGTGGCGAAGCTGGTGATAATGCTGGTTTATTATTACGTGGTATTGAGAAAAAAGATATTAGAAGAGGTATGGTAATTTGTGCTCCTAAATCAATTACTCCGCATACTGAATTTAAAGGTGAAGTGTATGTATTAAGTAAAGATGAAGGTGGTCGTCATACTCCTTTCTTTAATAAATATCGTCCTCAATTCTATTTCCGTACTACTGATATTACTGGAGAAGTAGTTTTACCAGAAGGTACTGAAATGGTTATGCCTGGTGATAATGTAAGCATTACTGTTAAACTTATTGCTCCTATAGCAATGGAAAAAGGTTTAAAATTTGCTATTCGTGAAGGCGGTAGAACAGTAGGTGCAGGACAAGTAACTGAAATTTTAAAATAAGATAGGGTTAGCTTTTAGCCTTACCTTAAGCTTAATTGCTTAAAAAACCTATCTTTGATAAATATGCTAAAAGCTATTGGCAACCTGCTAATAGCTTTTAGCTTTCTTAAAAGGCACAGTTCTTAAACATATTTTAAAATGTTTTTTGAGCATTTTAAAAATTACTAGTAGAAATATTAGTATAATACGGGCATAGTTCAACGGTAGAATAGAGGTCTCCAAAACCTTTGATCAGGGTTCGAATCCTTGTGCCCGTGCAACTATTATTTAATTTTTTATAAAACTAAATAGTTTAAAGATGAATAAAATTTCGGCTTATTTTAAAGACAGTTATAAAGAATTGGTAGAAAAAGTTACCTGGCCAACTTGGTTACAATTACAACAAAGTACTGTAATAGTGTTGGTAGCTACTTTAATTATTACAGGTTTAGTTTGGATAATGGATACTGCCAGCAGCCAAATGTTAAAGCTAGTTTATTCTTTATTAAATTAATAATTTGAATTAATGATGGAAGAAATAACTGTACAGGAAACCGTACAACAACAACCAGCAGAAAATACTAAATGGTATGTGTTGAGAGTTGTTAGTGGAAAAGAACGTAGCGTAAAAGAATACTTGGATAAAGATATAGCTCGTAATGGGTGGACTACAATTGTGAAACAGGTTTTTTTACCAATGGAAAAAGTATATAAAGTACAAAATGGTAAAAAAGTAATGAGGGAAAAAAACTATTTTCCAGGTTATGTAATGCTTGAAGTAATTGATGGAAAGCTGACTGATGATTTAGTACAGCATATAAGTAATATTTCTAACATCATGCACTTTTTAACTGATGGTAAAGGATCTAAAGGAAACATTATTTCTTTACGTAAAGCAGAGGTTAATAAAATGCTTGGTAAGGTTGATGAAATGAATGATTTAGGTGTAACTATCAGCGAACCATATATTGTTGGCGAAACAATTAAAATTATTGAAGGTCCATTCAACGATTTTAATGGTGTTATTGAAGAAGTGAATGATGAAAAGAAAAAATTAAAAGTAGTAGTTAAAATATTTGGAAGAAGCACACCAGTGGAGTTAAATTATGTTCAAGTAGAAAAATTGAACTAAAAATAATACAATTAAATTTTACGAAAGGAGCTTATGGCTCCTTTTTTTATTGTCTGAACATTCTTTTTATTTAGTTACTTCTAAAAAAAGGCTTTATGTTATAATTAAAATTAGAAGGTATTGATAGTAAAGATTTAAGTTAATTAAAAGATAAACTCATGCATGAATATAAAAAAATAAGTATATTTGTTTTTTATCACATAAAAAATTAAATATGAAAAAATTAAATTTATTAGGTACAATGCTACTTGGCTTATTAGTTTTAAGTACTATTTCTTGCAAAAAAAGTACTACAAGTGGTAGTGGTTCTGGCTCATTAACAGGTTCATGGAGTTTAGTAAATGCAAAAGTAGAAATGTTATCAGGTTCTACAGTGGTAACTTCAGGTACAGTTACTAGAGCACAGATAGATGCTGACCCTGTAACTTATGCTGATTTACAATTTTTCAAATCACTTACTTTTACAAGTAGCACTGTTACTAATGGTACTGGTTCAACTATTAATTATACAATAAAAACAGGTACAGATGGGAATAAATATTTCGTAGAAACAGGAAGTGCAGATACAGACCCAGATGATCGTTTGTATTTTTATTTTGAAGGAGGTAATCTTCGTATCTATAACACACAACCAGGATCACCAGTTGCAGGAAGCCCAACAACTCAAAAAGTAACCATGTACTATAACAAAGTGTAATTTATTTTATTCATTATACTTTAAAAAACGATTGCCTTAAATTAAAAGGCAATCGTTTTTTGTTTAAACTACACTAATCTTTTTATATCATTAGTATTTTCTAATAAAATAATACCTGGTTTTTTGCCTTTTTCAAAACTTCCCAATGTATCTTCCATATCTAAAGCCTTTGCTCCATTAATGGTAGCCCATTGTAGTATTTCTGCTAATGTAATTTTGGGATAATGTGTTTGTAAAGTTTTTATTTCATTAACTATATTTAAATTGTTATTACTAGCTAAACTATCTGTACCTAAAGTAAGTTGTATGTTACTTTCTCTTAATAAATTAATATTGGGTAAAGTATCTTCTATATATAAATTGGCATTAGGACACAAACAAAAGAAGAGTTTATGTTTTATAAACTCTGGTTGTTGATGCAAAAAATGAATGTCTTTTTCAGAAGTGCATGTATTGTGTACCAATAAAATATTCTGAGTGTTTTCCAGCCAATGAAAGTAAGATTGCAAACTACTTTTTTTTGTGGGTTGAAATGAATTATTTGTAATATTCATTTGTTGATACAAATACATAAAAGCCCCTGTGCCATTAAGGAATAACTCATTCTCTGCATTTGCCTCTTGATTGTGAATTGAAATTATTTTATTTTGAAAATGTTTTTCTATTAAACACCATAATTCATTGGATACAGAATAAGGAGCATGCGGAACAATAGAACATTTTTTTGTTATTGTAGAAAACTGATTGTACAAATTAACAGCCTCGTTGTATTTTTTTTCTGCTATGTTAGGCAACCATCCACTTGTTTCAATAAAGTTATAGTAGGCTAAATTATTTTGTTTTTTTTGATAAAGTGTATAAGTAGTATTACAAATATCTCCAACTGCAACAATACCATTTTTCAGCATGGTATCTTCAGCATTTTTTATTGCTTGTAAAATTATATCTTCCTTGCTGCTTCTATTTGCTACAATGTCTAATATAAAATTTACTAAGCCTGTTTTTTCTCTAATAATACCTTTTAAGTGGCTTAACTCAAGATGGCAATGGGTATTAATAAATCCGGGAGATAATATTCCATTAAAATATTGTAAATCATCTCCAGCCTCTGATTGTTTTACAATAGCTTCAATAGTTCCATCTTGTTTGGCTATTAAAACATATTCATCTGAAAACATTTCTGTTCCAGAAAAAATATTGTTTGCCTTAAACTTTAAGTAGCTCAATTTTAAATTAATTAATCCAATAATTGGGTATTAAAAATCTAACCCCATTGCAAAATAGAAAATAGGCTTTCCTTTAAAAATCCCTTTCATTTCCCATGCAATATCAGCTTTTAAAAAATAACCCAGTAGTGTACTTCTTGCTCCAAAACCATAACCACCAACAAATGGACCAATGCCACCAGCTTTAATTCTTACAGAAACTGGATCATCGGAATTGCTACCAGGGAAAATGGTATAAGGCCTTTGAATGCCATTAAATTTGCCATTCCATGCAGTGCCTAAATCTATAAATTGTACTAACTGAAAGTTGCGTAAAAAAGCATTATTAATAGGTTTGTTCAAAAATGTTGCAAAAACAGGCACTCTAATTTCACTATTAATTACAATTGCATTATTACCATTAGCAATATTTTGATTAAAGCCACGCATGTTAACTGCTAAGCTTTGAAAAGCATAGGTTTGGTCTGGTGCAGGCCTGTTCATATTATTAAACTTAGGTCCAATCCATCCATCTACACCACCTAAATAATAAATTATCTTTTGTTCGCCCCAGCTAAAATCACCTGCAGCTCTGGTAGCCCAAATAATATTTTTATAAATTTCTAGATAGTTTCTGGCATCAAAACCAAAATTGAAATTAAAATTTTTACTGGCTCCTTTTACCATTGGCAGGTTAAAATCCATATATGTTTTCCATCTTAAACCTTTCCAAATATTTTGAGCAGGGTTTAAAGTATTATCATACACATACTCCATTCTTGCCAGAGCATATTTTGTAATGGTATCAGTAAAAGGTAAAGAAATGTGATCTTCAGCTTTCATTATTCCTCTGTCTGATCTAAAGCCAATAGTTGCTCTTAAACTCTTGGTTTCATCAAAAGGATAAGAGACATTTAGTTGATACAAGTTTGTATTTAACCTGTTGCCATAGCCACCAGCAGGAAAGAAATTAGAAACCACACTTCTGTAATAAGTTACTCCCCAATCTAATCTTTTTCTAAAATTTTGAAATGAAATAAATGCATCTTTATCGCTAAGAGATTGTCCAAATCTTAATCCTCCCACAATTTTAATATCTTCCATTACATCGCTTATACCAACTCTAAAACTCCAGTTTACATCGTTACCATTGTTTAATTGAACTGGTCCATTACCTCCACCATACATCTGATAACGGTTAATTAATATATTATTACTAATGCCTCCTAAAATATAATCTGTACTAAACTTTAATTGATAATTAAACAATCTTTTCTTAAGCTCAATTTTTTCCGATTCTTTATTACCTGTATTTGCAGGAGTTGTTTTATTGGTAGTATTTGCAGTGTCTGTGTTTTCAACACTATCATCAAACTCTGTTTGAAAAACTTTTTTATTGGTTGGTTTGGTTGTATCAGTAGTTGGTTTATCTGCCTTTACAGTTGTTGTTTCTTTTTTAGATTTATTTGGTTTGCCTTTTTGTTGTTTTACAATTCCTCTTACTTGCTTCATATAGTTAGATAAAGCAGGGTTAATATTTCTATTTTTTAATGCTTTATCATCTACTTGCAGTTTAAATAAATACTTATAATCTCCTTCTCTTCTTACTTCACTAACCATTCCATTATTGCCTGCAATTCTTGTTTCTAAAATAGAGCTTTGATAATTGGTTATAGGAAAAGTATAAGTAGAATCTTTATAAACTTGAAAGTAGCTTACACTATCAGGCTTTTCTATTCTCCAAGCAGCTAATGAGCTATCTAATTCATTTTTGGTTGGATTTCTAATGATGTCCTCTCCAATATAGTAAAGTGTATCTAAGCCATCTCTTTGTGTAGAGAAGAAGCCTGCATAACGATTGCCAATTCCTGTTTCATCGGCAACAAACGTAAAATGGTTTACATTATACTGCATTGGGTAAGATGCATTGCTGTATTGTAAACTGCTTAATTGAGTTATTTGTTTAGTTGCACTTTTATTAAGTATATCCACTAAAAAAACGTTAAATCTATTTCTACTTGGTATTGCTGTATCTTCCATAGGGGCATTTGCACTTGGCCTGTTGGAGGAGAAAATAATTCCTGAACGATTAGGAAAAGAAACATAAGTTGGGTTTAAATCATCATACACATCGTTGGTAATTTGCTCTAGTTTATTTTCTTGAATTTTATAAATAAAAATATCGGTATGCCCATTTTTTACAGCACTTAAAATAACAGTATTAGCATCTAACATAAACGAGGCATCAATAACCTGATCAACACCTTCTAAAACTTGTTTAAATCTTTTGTAGCGTGCCACATAATCCCAAACAAATAATTTTACTTTAGCATCTTCAGCATAAATTACTAAAAGCCTGGTTCCTTTGCCATCCCAAGCCATTATGGGATAATTTGGGCTTTGGTCTCCTTGTAAAACTCTAACACCTCTTTTTAATAATGTTTTTACATAATAATAATTATCATTTAAAATAACACTATACATACCTTTTTTAAACTGTACCATTGCATAGGCATTATTTTTAGGGTTGGGGTTTATTTGAAAATTATAATAATTATGCTTACTAACATCTTCTGATATGGTTCGTTTACCTTTAGTTGCATTTTTTCTTTTTCTGATGTCTTCTGTATATTGATTTTGCTTGCTCTCCATAAACTCTGCAAGCACATCTTTAAATTTTTTCTTGCATATTTTTAAGGAGGCTGTGTTTAAGTTTTTATACATTCTAGCCAAATACAAAAAATAGGTTACATTATCTTTTTTGTATTTTTCTGCAATAAAATTCCAAAAAGAATGACCTGCAAGAATAGGTTTTAAATATGCAAAATTGTAAAAATTTTTATAGTTGCCACTTAGTATTTCACTTTTTAATTCATCGTCTTTTTTGGTACTCCAATTTTCTGCTGCATAGGAAACGTAGCCATCTGTAAGCCATTGGGGCAAATCTAACAATGCTTGGTTACTTGCAAATTCACCAATATCATCTCCAAACAATAAATTATCTGTTAGTACTTTAGCAATACCTTCTCTTATTTTTACTTTTAAATTATTATGGTTGCCATCAAAAAAAACAACAATTTTATTGTTTACTAATTTGGTTAAACCACCAGATTGTTGCCAATCAATTCCTAATCCAATATTACTTTGTTTATAATCTTCAAAATTTGTGTACACTACAATATCAGCTCTTCTATGAAGGTTGTATTCAATAAAATTTTCCAGTTCTGGTAATTCCTCTTCGGCAACTTGTGCTACAAATCTGGCAATCTCTGTACCACCTTGTGCCATGTAGGTATTAAAATTTTTAGATTGATAAAATTTCCATTTTAATTTTTTATGCTGAATTCTATTTTTACCAAACTCTACTGTATTTACCTGAGCTTGTATTGTTGCATAAGAAAATAAAATACCTATCAAAAAAAACAAGTGTAATTGCTTAAAATTCGTTCTGGCCATTTCTTTTAAAAAATTTAATCTTAATTATCAATAAAATAGTTGGGCAAATTAGCAGAAATATTATTTAATACTTGCTAAAATTAAGTAATTAGAGATTAATTTGCTATAAAAAATGATATGCTAACTGTTAAGAGTTTTACATTTAATCCTATTCAAGAAAATACATACATTGTTTATAACCAAAATCGTAAAGCTGTAATATTTGATCCAGGATGTTTTTTTGAAGAGGAAAAGAACTTACTTAAACAATTTATTGAAGAAAATAAATTAGTTCCAATACAACTCATCAATACACACTGCCATTTAGATCATGTGTTTGGAAATAAGTTTATACACGATACTTACGGATTAGAATTATACATTCATCCAAAAGAGCAAATGATGTTGGAATATGCACCCATTAGTGGCCAACAATATGGTTTGTCTTTTGAAAACTATAAAGGCAATATTCATTTTTTAAAGGAAGAGGATAAAATAGAAATTGAAGAGGAAGAATTAACCATTCTTTTTACACCAGGCCATAGTCCTGGTCATCTGTCTTTTTACAATAGAAAAGCAAACTTTGCTATTGTAGGTGATGTGTTGTTTTATGAAAGTATTGGAAGAACAGATTTGCCTGGAGGTGATTATGATACTTTAATAAGCAGTATTGAACAAAAATTATATACCTTACCCAACAATACCAAAGTATTTAGCGGGCATGGTCCCACAACAACTATTGGCTACGAAAAGGATAATAATCCCTTTTTTTAAATTCTTTTTTACCCTCGTAAAGAAGCTTTTAACTTAAAATAGGTTTCTGTTCTGAAACCAAAATTCATTTACCAACAAATTAGCAAAAGAGTAATTGTAAAGCAACGTTTTGATTAATACGAATGAATGGGATTTTACCTTATGGATTGGCAGCATTTCGAGGGCTTAGAAATAGGAGCCTAAAGTTTAATTTAGTACTACTGCTGAAAAGAAGTACAAATGTTGAATTTTGCACTTCACCCCTGCTCTTGCAAAACTGCCCGTTAGCTGTAGGCGTTACTTTTATCCAAATAGCAAGTTTACTCGTTTTCCAAGTCCAAATTCGAAAATTCTATAGAGAGTTGAAAGCTGAATATCACATTTTCCATTTTCAAGTCGAGAAATATAGCTTTTCTTTGTCCCTACTTTTTCAGCAAGTTGTTCTTGAGTCATATTGGCTTCTTTACGAGCTTCTTTCAACATTTCACTAATTACAAAATATTGTGCTTTTTCTTCAAATTTGTCTCTGTTTTCAGAGCCTATCTTTCCGTATTTAATGTCTAATAACTCATCAAAGTTTTTAGCATTTTTGATATTTTCTTTATTCATTACTTTGTTTTTTTGAGTTAAAATATTCATCTTTTAATTTCAGAGCTAAATCAATTTCTTTTTTGGGTGTTTTTTGAGACTTCTTTTGAAACCCATTAAATAGAACGACCAAATTATCTTTGTCAAAGCAACAAAAAATCCTGTAAATGTTACTTTCAAATTCTATTCTAATTTCATAAAGTCCATCAGTTCCAGTCATATGGTCTAGAAACTTTTTAGGAACTTTCTGAACGGTCCTTAAAATCTTAAAAACATACTCAATTTTTTCTTGCACCTTTTCATTTTGTTCGACATAAAAGTCAATGAAATAGTGTTTGTGAAAAATGATTTGTCTTTGAGTATTCATTTTACAAAGTTAACTTAAAAGTTTCCAGCAAGCAAATTTTATATTGTTGATTTTTGGACGAGAGTTCGAAAACGCTTACAGCTAACGGGTTGGCAGCATTTCGAGGGCTTGGAAATAGGAGCACTAAAGTTATATAGAATTACTGCTGTTGAATTTAGCACAAATGTTTCATAGAAGTACTTCACCGGCTCTATTGCCAAATTGTTTGTCGGTGGCAGTTTTTTTATTCATTCAATCTGTTTTTCAAGTCCATTCGCTCGTGTAAAATTCTTGTTATCTCAATTGGTTTATTGCTTAACTTTCGATAAAAAATAATATGTCGGTTAACTTTCAGTCCAAAAAGGTCATTTCTGATTCCTTCGTAATTTCTTCCTATGTTTGGGTCATCCGCAATGTGTTGGCAGTTTTTAAGTAACATTTCATAATAACTGTCAGCTTGTTTCTCAGACCACTTATCAATCGTATAATCCCAAATTTTAGTCAAATCTTCAACTGCTTCATTGGTCAATTCATATTTTGCCATTATTCCGTTTTTTTGCTTTTATTTCTTGAAGATGTTTCTGTGGGTCAAAATCGTACGCAATTCCACTGTCAATACCTTTTTGAATTGCATCCTTCAGAGCAATAACTTTACTTTCTTCGTCCTCTAAAAGTCTTAGCCCAGCACGAACCACTTCACTTACATTTTTATAACGTCCTGCTGATACTTGACTACTTACAAAATGGTCGAAGTAATTTCCGAGTGATATTGATGTATTTTTCATTTTTTCTATACTTTCTTCGAAGTTACCAAAATTTGGTAATTAGACAAACCTATGTTGAATATTTTTTTAGGTTTTAAATTGAGTTTTCATTATCGGTACGGTTTAGCAAAATTGCTTCTAACGGTTCTCAGCTATACGCAGGCAGGGATTTTCACCACTGAACTTCCTACGAAGAACTGAACCTTAAATTTACCACTTTTCTGTCCTACGAAGCACGAAACCCCTGCTTGCGTATAGGTGATGTTATGGCAAGTGCTTCTTGTAGTTTTGCTTTCTGTACTTGTCAAACCTGTACTTATTTTTATTTATAATTCCTTCAATAAATTTTGATTCTTCGGTCTTTTTACAATAGTCAAGAGCTAATTTTAAAGATGGCAAATTGACAGTATACAAGTCAAGTTTCTCCCATCTTAAAAGATTATACAAATATTCAGTACTTAATTCTGAAATTATTTTATTTGTGATTTTCCAATCAATATTCGCTAATGTCGGGAAGTGATGAATAAATATTTGTTGTCCTGTTTTGTTGATTGATGTCAATATTTTTGAAGCTATCTTTTCCGTGTCTGAGTTCCTTGTGATGTTAGCGAAACGACCAAAATCTATTTGCGTTAGTTTTTCAATTGTCGTTGCAAATTGTTGGTAGGTGTAATCCGAATCGCTTATTAGTGATTTAAAGAACTCGTCTGGGTTGAGTTTTATAATTTCAATCGTTTTTTGTCTGTTTATTTTTATCAAGTTACTTGCAGCTTCTCCGACTGATTGAAAATCGGCTTGTTCAAATTTTAATTTTAAAAAGTCATTTGTCAAACGATTGAATAGTTGAAACGCAAGAAAATTATTTGAACCATTTATTTCTCTAAGTCCGTTGTGTATTGCTGCAAGATTCAGTTTTTCGGTCTTTTTGGCGATTTGGTCAAAATCAAGTTCTTCGCAAATTTTAAATGTTTTGTTCTTGTCAAGTTTAGTAAACAAGTTTATCGCAATGCCAATTTGATTAAAATTCTCTTTTTCAATTCGTAGCTTTAATGAATCATCATTCAACTTAAGAAAAAGTTGCTTTGAAAGTTTGTCTGAAAGTTCACTTAGATTACTTAAGAAAATCGCAACTTCCTTTATTGATTCTTTTGATAGCTTGTCAATAATTATTGTCTCTTCGTTGCGAACTGTACTGATAGCGGATTCTTTAGAACCTGTTTTTAGTTTTAGGATAATGGCTCTTAAATCAAGCTTTTCAAAATCTTCAGATTTATACACAACCTTCCGTCTTCTTTTAATAGATTCAATTTTTTCGGGTGATATTGAAGCCAATTCACCGAGTGCAGAATAAGCATCTCCATCACTTGATTTTTCAAGTTTTGCTAAAAGCAACTCGTCTGGAATGCTTTCCAAAATTGCTTTAGTCCTGATGGTGTCAACTGTATTCAAATTCGTAAGTGCATTTGAAATATGTTGAATTGGGGCTTTTCCAATTTTAGTAATGAAAAAATCATCCTTGTCTATTTCACCATAAAGGAACTTGGCTTCTTCCCAACTAATATTTGAATAGATGTTTTTTAGTACTCTCGAAACTCCGTCAATTCTTAACTTTCCTAGGAACTCCTTTTTTTCTTCATAATCTTTGATTTCATTAAATTGAAAAAAGCTATTTCTCTCTAAAATAATCTCCAAAGATTCTTTTATTGATTCTTTTTCAGCTTCATTTAATTCCGTACTTGTTATCA
>JAIBAV010000040.1 GCA_019695015.1 Chitinophagaceae bacterium | reverse complement strand
TGGTTGTCCTGAGCCCCTCGTTTTTGTCATCCTGCCCTCTCTCATTTTTGTTATCCTATCCCTCATTTTTGTTATCCTGCCCCCTCTTGTTTTTGTCATCCTGAGCGAAGCGAAGGATCTAAAGGTTCAGAACAATGAGATTCCTCTCAGGCTCGGAATGACAAACCTTTTTTTATGTCTCTACGTTCAACATGACAGATGGGTTGGTTGTCCTGAGCACCTCGTTTTTGTTACCCTACACCCTCTTTTTTGTCATCCTGCCTCTCTCATTTTTGTTATCCTGCCCCCACTTTTTATGTCATCCTACCCCCTCTTTTATGTCATCCTGAGCGTAAGCGAAGGATCTAAAGGTTAAGAACAATGAGATTCCTCTCAGGCTCGGAATGGCAGACAAGTAAAGATTCTTCACTACGTTCAACATGACAAGGTTTGGTTGTACTGCCCCCTCATTTTTGTTATCCTACACCCTCTTTTTTGTCATCCTGCCCCCTCTTTTTGTCATCCTGAGCGTAAGCGAAGGATCTAAAGGTTAAGAACAATGAGATTCCTCTCAGGCTCGGAATGACAAACCTTTTTTTATGTCACTTCGTTCAACATGACAATTCTTTTTTTTCATTTCATTCATAATGCCACAGTTTAAACAAAAGTAAAGCACCCTATAAGCAGGTAAGCCTACTTAAAAAATGTTCACTATAAATTAATATTAATACCATGCCTTGTTGGCATTGGTTGGTTGTTGTTATTGTTTTAAGGGTTTTACCAGTTTTGTTAGCAGTAGCTTTTTATTTTTAAAAATAAAAGTTGCTTTGCAAAAATAATAAACGATAAAGATAGCTTAAATGAGTTAATAATAAAAAAGAATTATATAAAAAAATACACAATTACCCAATTAATTATTCACAATTAAAAAGGTTTACATGGCTATTATTTCTTTCTAAAGAAAATTCTAATTGGTACTCCTTTAAAATTAAATTTTGCCCTAAGCTGGTTTTCTAAAAAATTTTTATACGGGGTTTTAATATCGTTTGGAAAGTTAGTAAAAAATGCAAAGGAAGGTACATGGGTTGGTAATTGTGTTATAAACTTAATTTTTACAATATGCCCCCGTACCACTGGTGCTTTATTGGCCTCTACCACTTTTAGCATTACCTCGTTTAGTTTAGAAGTGCTAATTTTTTGTTGTTTATTGTTATACACTTCTAAAGCAATTTCTATGGCTTTAAAAATTCGGGTTTTATCTTTTACAGATATAAATAAAATAGGCACATCGGTAAACGGGGCTATTTTTTCTTTTAATTTTTTTTCATAATCTCTTGCAGTATTAGTTTCTTTTTCTACCAAATCCCATTTATTTACTAAAATAGCTATGCCTTTACCTTTACGGGCAGCCAGGCTAAAAATGGCTACATCTTGTGCCGTTATTCCTTTTTCTGCATCTAAAAGCAATAAACAAATATCTGCTTCGTCCATTGCTTTAATAGCTCTAATGATAGAGTAAAATTCCAGGTCGTCTTTTTCTTTACTTTTCTTTCTAATACCTGCAGTGTCTATTAAAATAAATTCTTTATTAAATAAGTTATAATGTGTATGAATAGTATCTCTGGTAGTGCCTGCAATATTGCTAACAATGGTTCTCTCCTGCCCAATTAGTGCATTTAGTAAAGATGATTTGCCAACATTTGGTTGACCAATAATGGCAAATTTTGGCAGTTCATTTTCTGTATTATTATCTGCTATGTCGGTTAGTTCAATTTTTTCTGTAATTGCATCTAATAATTCGCCAGTGCCTGTACCACTAATGCTGCTAAGAGTATAAATTTTTTCGAACCCTAAACTATAAAATTCGGTAGCATCTAATTCTCTGCTATGGTTATCTACTTTGTTTACAGTAAGATAAACTGGTTTATTAGAACGTCTTAAAATATGAGCCATAGAGTTATCTAAATCTGTAATACCAGTTGCTACATCTACCATAAAAATAATAGCATCAGCTTCGTCTATAGCTATTTTTACCTGTTTTCTTATTTCGGTTTCAAAAATATCATTGCTGTTAGGCACAAACCCACCTGTATCAATAACATTAAAAGTTTTACCTGCCCATTCGCTTACACCATATTGTCTATCTCTGGTTACACCACTAATATCATCTACAATAGCTTTACGTTGCTCTAACAGCCTATTAAAAAAAGTGCTTTTGCCTACATTAGGTCTTCCTACAATTGCAATGGTATAACTCATTCTAAAATATTTATTGCTTTGGGCTTATACAAGCAGTATATGCAAAACTTAAAACTGCAATATTAGTTTAAAAAAACAGGAAGGCGAAAAGAATAAAAAAACCATCGGTTGTACCGATGGTTTACAAATTAGTTGTATGGCTGTTTAGTGGCCATGCTCTTGCTTTTTTGTATTATTGTGCGTAGCAGCGGGCTTAACAGCTTTTACTTTGCTTTGTGCTTTATGGTGGCGGTCAAAACCGTTTCTTAAATCTTTAAAAGAATTGCCATCGTATAAGAAGGCGAAAATAATCCACACAAAAGAAATTAAAGGTAAAATAATGGTCATAATAAAAGTTCTTAACTCATGTTTTAAGTGCATGAAATAAGCTACAATGTAAAATGCTTTAGAGAGCATTAAAATAATGATTAAGCCTTTTAATGTCCATTTTAAACCTTCGCCCATAGTAGGTTGGGCATAAATCCAAAATCCAAAAACAAGTTCAATAATAGTAAGTAAAGAAAGGATAAGGGTTACTTTCCAAATTTCTTTTTTTATGGCAGAATAATCGCCATGAGAGTTAGTTGAATATTCCATTTATAAAAATTTATTAAGTTTTAAATTAAGTAAAAACAAGTAAATACAAATACCCAAACTAAATCTACAAAGTGCCAGTATAAGCCAGCTTTTTCAATCATTAGGTAATGGCCTCTTTTTTCGAAAGTATTATTGAGGGTCATTATTAACATGATTATATTAATGATTACTCCTGTAAATACGTGAAAGCCGTGAAAGCCTGTAATAGTAAAGAAGAAGTTGGTAAAGTTTACAGTAGGTGCAGTACCATCTGCATTAAGAAAAGGGTTTTTACCCCACCAAGCACCTTCGTGGTATAAATGCGTCCACTCCCAAGCTTGACAGCCTAAGAATAAAGCACCCCCAATAATTGTTAGAATAAGGTTTTTAACTACTGCTTTTTTATCGTTATGGTGACCAGCTTGTACAGCTAATACCATTGTTACAGAGCTAACAATTAAAATAAAAGTCATGATACTTACAAATACCAATGGTGTATGTACCCCTTCTGGTGCAAAAGGGAAAGTATTAAAAACTTCATTAGGATCGGGCCAGCTATTGGCAGAAAATCTTACCGTTCCGTAAGCAATTAGAAAGGCAGCAAATGTAAAAGTATCGCTCATTAAAAAATACCACATCATAACTTTACCATACTCTACATTAAAGGGGCTTTTACCACCTGCCCATAATTTAGGTTGTGCAGTTGCTACAGTTGACATATTTTGGTCTGTTTGTGTTACAAAAATATTAGCTTAAACTTTAAAAATATAATTTAATTGCTATTTTTTTTAACGATTTTACAACTATTTTATTTTAGCGTAGCCAAATTAAAAATACAAGCAAATAAATCCATAAAATTCCTACAAAATGCCAGTAAGTACTTAATACTTCTACCGGTATGTTGTTATACTGATTTGTTTTTTTAAATAGTGCTTTTACAAATGTTATTACTAATGCTACCACACCACCTAATACATGCAATGCATGTACTCCTAAAATTACCAAAATAAAAGATGCTGCAGCATTGCTTTTAAAGCCTATTAACGGAATACCATGATTTTCTAAGTCTAGAAAACCTACTGCCTGCATAGCAGCAAATAAAGCACCTAAAGCAGCAGTTGCCGTAATAAACATTTTAAACTTGTTTGTTTTTCTTGCTTTATAGGCTTTTAAAGCAAGGTGCATAGTTACACTGCTTAAAATAATTACAATAGTACTTAACCAAAAAATAATGGGTAAATCAAATTCTAAAAAATTATCTTGATTGCGTTTAACAATATAGGCACTCGTTAAGCCTGCAAACATCATACAAATGCTACCAATGGCCATCCATAAGGTAAATTTGTGGGGATGAATTCTATGTGTAGTTGGTTGATTGTTCATGGCTATTTGCATAATACAATTAAAATTTAAAGTATAGCTATTTTATCGGCTAGCATTGCTAAATATACAATTGGTAAATAAATATAACTACTAAACATTACTCTTTTTGCTGCTTTTACATTCATTTGGTTATACAATCTTATACTTTGTATAACCATTGCAATATTACAAGCTAAAATAATATACATACTCACGGAACCTGTTATATTAAAGTAATATGGTAAAAGCCCTATAGGAATCATTAAAACGCTATACATAATTGTTTGTATGGCAGTATATTTAGTTGGTCCTTCGTTGCTTGGTAAAAGTTTAAAACCAGCAGCCGTATAATCTTTATGAGCCACCCATGCAATAGCCCAAAAATGTGGAAATTGCCAAATAAATTGTATGGCAAACAGTATCCATCCGCCAATGCTAAAACTATCTTCGGCAGCAACCCAACCAATTAAACAAGGCAAGGCACCTGGTAAACCACCAATTAAAACTGCAATAGAATTTTTAGTTTTTAATGGCGTATAAATAAATGAATAAAGAAATAAACTAAAGGCAGAAAGTAAGGCAGAAGAGGTATTGAAAAAATACCACATAATAAACACACCTATTGCACCTGTTAAAAAAGCAAAAGTATAGGCTTCTTTTTGGCTCATTCTGCCAGCAGCAACAGGCCTATTTGCAGTTCTTTTCATCAAAGCATCAGAGTTTTTTTCTACAGCCTGATTGATGGCATTTGCACTACCTGTTATTAATAACCCAGCAGCAAAAAGTAACAAAATCATTTTTAGGTTGTAACTAATAATGCTTGGGGCTAATAAATAACTGATAACACAGGTAAAAACTACGGTAAAAGTTAGCGTAAATTTAGTGAGCTCTTTATAATCGTGTAGCTTAGATAAAAAAGAAGTAGAATATGTTAGGCTTTTATCTGTCATTAAGAATTAAGTAATAAAAAAATTCAAAAAAATACCCCGAAAAGTTCAGGGCATTTTCTACATAAATCATTTATAATTTAGATGTTACTATACCATAAATTTTAGTGGTGCTCTGTACTTTCTTCCTCTCCAACAGGAGTGGTTTGGGTAATAAAGTCTTTACCATCTTTACCATAATCATAAGCCCAACGGTGTACTTCAGGAATTTCGCCAGGCCAGTTACCATGACCAGGGTTAATTGGTGTTGTCCACTCTAAAGTATTGGCACCATAAGGGTTTAAGTTAGTAGCTTTTCTTCCTTTCCAAATGGAATAGAAAAAGTTAATTAAAAATAATAATTGAGCTATGAAAGTGATAAACACCACAATACTAATAAACCTGTTTAACTCGCTGAATTGTTTAAAGCTTTCCCAAATGCTGTAATCATAATATCTACGAGGCATACCAGCTAAACCTTGGTAGTGCATTGGCCAGAAAATTAGGTAAGCACCAATTAATGTTATCCAAAAGTGTATATACGCTAAAGTATTGTTCATGTGTCTTCCATACATTTTAGGAAACCAATGATATACACCTGCAAACATTCCAAACATACTAGCTACGCCCATTACTAAGTGGAAGTGAGCAATAACAAAGTAAGTATCGTGTAAATGAATATCTAAAGTTGCATTACCTACCCAAATACCAGTTAACCCACCAGATATAAACATACTAACAAAGCCAATGGCAAACAGCATACCAGGCGTTAACCTAATATTACCACGCCATAATGTAGTTAGCCAGTTAAATACTTTAATAGAACTAGGTAGTGCAATTAATAGAGTTAGTAAAGCAAAAATTGAACCTAAGAAAGGATTTAAACCTGTAACAAACATGTGGTGTGCCCAAACTAAAAATGCTAGTGTAGCAATTGCAAATAAGCTACCCACCATTGCTAAATAACCAAAAATAGGTTTACGAGAATTTATACTGATAATTTCACTAACCATACCCATTGCAGGAAGCATAATAATATAAACCTCTGGGTGGCCTAAGAACCAGAATAAATGTTGGAATAAAATGGCACTACCACCTTCGTTTGGTAAGGCTGTATTGGTAGATGCTAAGAAGATATCAGATAAATAAAAACTTGTTCCAAAATTTCTATCAAAAATTAAAAGAATAAAACCAGATAATAACACAGGGAAAGATAAAACGCCTAGAATAGCTGTAAATAATAAAGCCCAAATTGTTAATGGCATTCTAGTCATGCTCATACCTTTGGTACGCATGTTTAAAATGGTAGCAATATAATTTAAGCCCCCTAATAAAGAAGATACAACAAACAAAGCCATAGAAATAATCCACATATCCATACCAGTTTTAGAACCTGGAGAAGCATCTCCTAAAGCACTAAGAGGAGGATAGGCTGTCCAACCACCACTAAAAGGACCTGTTTGAACAAAAATAGAAGCTAACATAATAACCCCAGCTGCAAAGAAAAACCAATAGCTAAGCATATTCATAAAAGGCGAAGCCATATCTCTTGCACCAATTTGCAGAGGAATTAAGAAGTTTGCAAAAGTACCACTTAAGCCAGCAGTTAATACAAAGAAAACTAGTACAGTACCGTGTGTAGTAACTAAGGCATAATACCCTTGAGCAGTAATTCTACCACCTGCAGCCCACCATTTGCCTAATAAATCTTCTAACCAAGGAAAAGACTCTTCTGGAAAACCTAATTGCATTCTAAATAAAACACTTAAAAAGCCACCAATTAAAGCCCATACCATACCAGTTATTAAAAACTGTTTAGCAATCATTTTATGGTCTTGGCTAAATACATATTTGTTTATAAAAGTTTCTTGGTGGTGGTGTTCATGATGAGCAGAATGATCGTCATGCATGGTACCAATATTTGAATGTAGAACTGCTGCGTTACTCATAATAAATACTTATTTCTTGTATAGTGTTCTAAAAAATTATTAAAAAAACTTTTGCAAAATTGCTACTTACTTTGAGCAATTAGTTTATTGTTTATAGATGCTGCAGCAGCCATTACTGGTTCTGCATTTTTTGAATTTGGTATTGCATTGTTTGCCATTGCACTTTTGTAGGCTGGTGTTAGGCCTGCTAACCATGCATTAAACTCTGCTTGGGTTACTACTTCAATGGTTCCTTTCATAGAGTAGTGTCCATTACCACACATTTGATCACAACTTATTTCATACACAAAGTTTGGATTTTTGGTAATTTCCTTCATTTCCTTTGTGGTATATTTAGGAGTAAACCACATAGTAGTTGGCGTGCCTGGCACTGCATCCATTTTCATTCTAAAATGTGGTAAGCCAACATCATGCACTACATCTCTACTACCAATAATTAGTTTTACAGGTCTATTTTTAACTACATAAATTGTTTGTTGAACCACAATATCATCATGCGATTTTTTATCATCTTTTAAACCTAATTCTTTATTGTCTTTCCAAATTAGGCCCAATGGATTGGTTGCTTCATCAATAACTTTATAATATTTTTTACCAAATACATTGTCTTTTCCTTTGTATCTAAAAATCCAACTAAATTGTTTGCCTACAACTTCTACTTCTAAAGCATTTTTAGGTGCATCGCCAGTAATAGCAAACCAATGTTTTAAGCCAACAACAATTAAAACTGCTAAAACAATTGCAGGAACGGATGTCCAAAGAATTTCTAATTTGGTGCTATGTACAAAGTAAAATATTTTTCTTCCTTCTTTTTCTTGATATTTAAATGCAAACCAAAAAAGTAAAAACTGCGTAACAATAAAAACTGCTCCAGTAATCCAAATAGTAACCCAAAGCATTTCGTCAATTTTTTCGCCATGGTCGCTAGCAGCAGGAAAAGGTAATAAGGTTTTATGGTACAAAACTTCATTACAATACCAAACGCCAATAAAGCCAGCAATCATAAAGCCAAGCATTAAAAAGGCATTTATTTTATTAGTTTGTTTTCTGGTTACTTCTTCGCCTTTTAGTATAGATACATATTCGCTTGCTTTAGCCACTTGAAAAATGACTAAGAATACTAGAACAACTACTGTTATGATTAAAAACATTGTCATGGTTATATAACTGTTTTCTTAATTTTTAAAATGCAGGTTTTAGATACTTATCTGTTAAGTATGGTGAATAATGCTTTCTTTTAAGAAAGGATGGTATTTAGGAATAAGTGGTTTACTTGCTAATGCCTTGCTTACACCAAATATCATCATACCTACAAATAAGCTTAAAATTCCAAAATCTAACCAACCTAAGGTTACATGGTCTTTGCTAATGCTACCAATTACTTGTTGGTAATAATCTATCCAATGTCCGAAAATAATTAAAACAGCCATAAAAGTTACTAAAGTGTAGTTTCTTTTAGAAGCTTTTTTCATTAATATTAATAATGGACAAATAAAGTTTATAATAAGGTTTAAGAAGAAGATTCCTTTGTATGCACCTTGAACTCTATGTTTAAAATACATCACTTCTTCTGGTTGGTTAGAGTACCATATTAGCATGTACTGAGAGAACCATAAATAAGCCCAAAAAATAGAGAAAGCAAACATGTATTTTGCCACATCATGCAAATGCTCTTGGTTGGTATATTCTAAATAACCTTTATTTTTTAAGTAAATTATCCAAAGGGCTAATAAAGCCAATCCGCTAACAAATGTGCTGGCAAAATTATACCAACTATACATTGTACTAAACCAATGTGCATCTATACTCATCATCCAAAGCCATGGAATAGTAGAGCCAACAGTTAAGCCAAACCAAACTAAAAAGGTTGCAGCTACTTTTGTATTTTTAATTACAAATCCATGTCCTGTTTCTTTATTCATTGCAGCTTCATCGGCTTGGGCACTTAATTTTCTCATTCTCCAACCTAAAAGGCTCCATAAGCCAATTGCTAAAACTGTCCAAATGGTAAAGAATTTTATGTTTAAGAAGCCTGATTTACCTTTCAATATAGGATCTTCGGCAACTGCTTTTGTATCTGTCCAGTGGTAAATATGGCTACCAGAAAATGCTATATATAATAAAACTATTAAAGTAATAGCACCAAATATTGGAACCATTGTAGAAATAGCTTCTGAAACTCTTTTAAAAGATACGTGCCAACCAGCCCATGCCATTGTATTAATACAAATAAAAAACATGGCAGTATTGCAAATTAAAGTCCAATAAATGGTATTGTACATTAATGTACCAAGAAAAACATCTTTTTCGTGGTGGTCATGGCTCATGCCTTTAGTTATAAATCCTGCAATTAATGCTATTAATCCTATGCCCATAAGTACATAAGACCATGTTTTCATTTTTGAAGGAATCTCGAAATTTTGTTTAATAGATGCCATTTTAATTAGTTTTTTCTAGTATAGCTTAATCTCTGTTTATGTATAAAATACTTAAATATAATATTTACAATTATTTACCAGCTTTTTGTTTTTCTTTAATATAGGTAACAATTTGCCAACGGTGTTTACGGCTTAGTTGAGAAGCATAACTACCCATTTGGCCTTTACCATAGGTAATACTGTAAAACATTTGTCCATCGGGCATATTTAAAGTAATTAAATTTTTAGGTGCCGCAGGGTAAGGTCCTGAACCATCTTTCCAAAGTGGGCCATTGCCATCTAATTTTTTTCCATGGCAAATACCACAATGCACTAAATAAAGTCTTTCGGCTTCCACTAAATCAGTTTCAGATAAAGAATCGTATGGGTTAGGAACTGTTTTGGATAAATGATAATTAGTAGTATCTCCTACAGCATCATGAGCTAAAGGAAAAGGAAAATCTTCGCCTCTTGCAACTGTTCCAGCCACTGGCATATTATTATATTTAATGCCTTTCTCTTTTAAATTGCTATGGTCTGCATAGGTTTCATAAGCCCTGCTATAACCCATGTCTGGAATATAAGCATCATTAGGATGACGCTTTACACTGCTATTGCAACTTACCATTATAATGGTGGTTGCTATACATGTTATAAATGCTAATTTCTTCATTTGTTTACTTTATCTAATAAATTATGCAACTGCGTTTTTTGATTCGAAAAACATTTCCTCTTTATCATATCTACCAAACCACCAACCATCTTCTGCTATTTCTGTTTTAACTTCTACAGCTCCATTGTTTGTTAAAAATGCTTCTGTATCGTTGGTATTGGTTACATCGGTACATTCAATTGCCATTACAAATAAATCGTCGGTAGCTCTGGCATGAAAGTGATGTTTTTTTACAAATGGTGCCATTTGGCATAAATAGCAAAAAGTAAGAACCATACCAACAGCAGAAAATAATACAGTAAGTTCAAAAATAATTGGTATCCATGCTGCTAATGCAAAATGTGGTTTACCACCAATATCTAATGGCCAGTCTTTCACAAAAATCCAGCTAATGCCACTTAAAGCAGTAATAGTACCTAATATGCCATACACAAAACCAGCAGTATGTAAACTGGTTTCTCTCATACCTAATGCATGGTCTAAGCCATGAATTGGATAAGGAGTATAAACATCTTTAATTTTATATCCTGCTGTACGTACTTTTTTTACAGCAGAGAATAAAACATCTTCATTATCAAAACAGCCTACTACAAATTTCTTTTTTGCCATAACTTACATTTATACCTATAAATGATTGTTTATAATTTTTAAACCCTTTTTATTTTTTGAATGAATTGTAAAAAATTAATGTGCATGTTTATGTGCAAAATCTTCTACATTTTCATTTTCAATTCCTTCCATTTTATCTTTATAACTTTCTCCTGTTGTTTTCAATACATACTTAATTTCTGCTATTGCTATTGTTGGGAAATATTTAGCAAAGAGGAAGAAGCAGGTAAAAAACAAACCAAATGTTCCTAAATAGAAGCCAATTTCCCAAATAGAAGGACTATAGTAAACAGACCAGCTACTTGGCAAATAATCTCTATAAATAGAAGTTACAATGATTACAAATCTTTCGAACCACATACCTACGTTTACCAATACACTCATAAAGAAAGTTACAAACACATTTCTTCTCATTTTTCTAGACCAGAAGATTTGTGGGCTTAATACATTACAAGCCATCATACCCCAATAGCTCCAACCATAAGGGCTAAACAAGTTGGCACGGCTATACCAAAAAGTATATCCTTCATATTTACTTTGGCTGTACCAACCCATAAATAGTTCTGTTAAATAGGCAATACCTACAATAGACCCAGTTAAAACAATTACTTTATTCATTGCTTCAATATGCCCGATTGTAATATAATCTTTTAATCCAAACACTTTTCTAATTACAACCATTAATGATTGTACCATAGCAAAGCCAGAAAAGATTGCACCTGCAACGAAATAAGGTGGAAATATAGTTGTGTGCCAACCTGGAATAACAGAGGTTGCAAAGTCGAAAGATACAATAGTGTGTACTGATAATACTAACGGAGTACTTAAACCAGCCAAAACCAAGGAAAGGCTTTCGTGGCGTTGCCAGTGTTTGGTTGAACCTGTCCAACCAAAAGATGCAATACCATAAAGTAGTTTACGCAATTTAGTTTTAGCTCTATCTCTAACAGTTGCAAAATCTGGTAATAAACCGCTATACCAAAATAAAAGGGAAACTGTAAAGTAAGTTGAAATTGCAAATACATCCCATAAAAGTGGTGAGTTAAAGTTTACCCATAAAGGGCCACGAGTATTAGGATAAGGAAATACAAAGAAAGCCATCCAAACACGTCCCATATGGAATACAGGAAACTGACCAGCACACATAACCGCAAAAATTGTCATTGCCTCTGCTGCACGGTTAACACCAGTTCTCCAACCTTGGCGGAATAACAATAAGATTGCTGAAATTAATGTACCGGCATGACCTATACCAACCCACCAAACGAAGTTGGTAATATCCCAACCCCATCCTACTGTTTTGTTCAGGTTCCACTCTCCCACACCATAAACAACTTCTCTGTACACACTGTAAACACCAAACATTAACAACGATACTGAAATAAAAAAACCAATATACCATAACTTAGTTGGTTTGGCTTCTATTGGGCGAACAATATCTTCAGTTACCTGATGATAGGTTTTATTACCGTACACTAACGGTTCCCTTAATTGCGATTCGTACTTTAAACTCATCTGTACTTGGTTATTTAGTAATTTGTATTAAAACAAATTGATGTTTAGGTTCTTAAATATTTATCTGTTCTACAAAGCCTATGCTTTAGTAGCTTCTTCTTTATTTCTAACTTTTGCCAAATAATTTATATTAGGCATAACATGTAAAAATTCTAAAGAATAAAATAATCTATTACTATCTTTTCTTGCTTTACTTATTTCACTCTCAGGATTATTTACATTCCCAAAAATGATAGAATCAGAAGGACAGGCTTGAGCACAAGCTACATGTACATCTTCATCTTTTAATGGTCTGCTAGCTACTTTTGCTTTTAACTTACCTTCTTGTAAACGTTGTACGCAGAAAGAGCATTTTTCAATAACACCACGAGAACGAACAGTAACATCAGGATTTAAAACCATTCTGGTTAAATCATCGTTCATATAGTGTACTGCATTGTTCAACTCATCTTGGTTATTTTGGAAACTATCACTTCCTGTATAATCAGCCCAGTTAAATCTACGTACTTTATAAGGACAGTTGTTAGCACAGTATCTTGTACCAATACAACGGTTGTATGTCATTTGGTTTAAACCTTCTGAGCTATGGTTAGTAGCAGCAACAGGACAAACGTTTTCGCAAGGTGCATTATCGCAGTGTTGGCATAACATTGGCTGAAATACAACGTCTGGATTTTCTTTATCTCCGCTATAATATCTATCTATTCTTAACCAATGCATATCATGAAAACGCAAAACTTCTGGCTTACCAACTACAGGTATATTGTTTTCTGCATTACATGCTACTACACAAGCACCACAGCCATTACAACTGTTCAGGTCAATGCTCATGCCCCATTTAATTCCTGGTTTATCGAAAGGTTTGTAAATAGAACCTCCTTCTCTAAAATCTGCTACACCACCATAAGCTGCTAATTCTTTTTCTCTTTCTTCTAGAACTACTTTGGTATTGTGTTTATATTCGGCTAAAGTAAGTTCTTTGATTACCTCTGTACGTTTTCCATGTGGCGTATCGTAAAGGTTATGTGTTTGAGTAAGTGCAACAGGATATTTTTTATCTGTAAGTTTTAATTCTACATTATTAATATCAAAACAAACTGTACCATTTACAATTTTAGCAAATGGAAAAGCGTTTGCACCTATTGAATTTCCTTCTACATCTACTACAGTTTTACCCACTTTTTTATCTCTTCCATAACCTAATGCTATACCAACGGTATCTGGATGAGTACCTGGAATAATTAATGCTGGCAATTCTACTGTAATGCCATTAGCTTTTATAGAAACTACCTTTTTAGGCGGGTTAACTTCATAGCTATCTGACTGACCATTATTAGATAAATCTATTTTTAATAATGTTTTAGCCATTGTTGGCGAAACAATAAGGTAGTTATCCCAAGTGGCTCTAGTGATAGGGTCTGGCATTTCTTGTAACCAAGGGTTTGCCGTACCTTGACCAGCACCAATTGCAATTTTTTGGTATAGTTGTAGTTCAATACCTGATGATGGATTTTGTACTGCAGCTAATGCTAAGTTTGTAGCACTTGAATTAAAAGTTGTAGCAACAGCAAGAGGACTATTCATTACAACACCATCTTGTAAAGCTTTATCCCAACTATTTGTACCTGTTAGTTTAGTAGCCCAAAAACTTTTTAAGAATGCTAAATAATCGGTAGTTGCTGCACTCCATTTCATTAAACTATCTTGCCACTGGCGTGTTTTGAACAGTGGGTAAATAGTTGGCTGTATAAATGAATAATGACCCACTTTAACCTCAGCATCTCCCCAAGATTCTAAATAGTGGTGGCTTGGTACAACATAACCACAAAGTTGTGTTGTTTCATCGGCTTTGCCACTTAAAGAAATTTTTAATTTTACTTTATCTAAACCAGATTTTAATTTTGCTTTATCTAACCAACTATATACAGGGTTAGCATCTATAACTATTAAAGCTCCAACTGTTCCTGTATTCATTTCTTCTACTAAAGCTGCAAAGTCTGCATCTACCCCTTTTCTTACATTGTAAGTAGATGACCAATCTATTGTTTTATCTTTAGCTAAAAGAATTTCGTTAATTGTATTAATAATAATTTGTGTATTTACATCATTACTTCCACAAACTACTAAAGCTTCTCCTTTTTTATCTGCTAATGCTTTTGCAGCATTCTTTATGCCAGCAATTAATTTGGTGTCTTTAATATTGGATACTTCTCCACCTTGAAGCACACTAAGTAAGCCCACTGCAATTGCATAGGTTTCGCTAGGGCGGTGTAAAAATCTTTCATCTGCATTACTTCCTGTAAGGCTTGCTACACTTTCAAAATGAATATGTTTACTCATTTCTGGTGAAGCATCATTTATTTTTTTACCTTTTGAGTATTGCTTTGCAAACTCTATAGGGCTAATCCAAGTGGCTAAAAAATCGGCACCTAAGCTTACAATTACTTTTGCTGCATCAAACCTATAGGTTGGAATAGCTCTTTTATTATAACAAGCCTCATTAGCTAATAAAATACCAGAATAAGAAACAGCATCATACGTTACTTGTTTACTGCCAGGGTATTTTGCTAAAAATTGGTTAATTACTTCTAAGGAAGAAGGAGAGTTAATTGTGCTTGTTAATAAAACAATATTTCCAGCTGTAGCCAATGCTTCATTAATTGCTTTATCTGCGGCATCAAAAGTTAGTTCTTTACCTTTTACGCTACTGGTATAATTTGCAGGAAAACGCAATCTTGCACCATCGTACAAATCTAAAACGCTGGCTTGTACTCTGGCACTTGTACCACCACTGGTAATAGGACACAATTCATTTCCTTCAATTTTAATAGGACGGCCATCTCTAACTTTAGCTACAACGCTTACTGCATCGCCATCTTGAACATAAGTTGTTGCATAATAATTTGCAACACCTGGTATAATTTCTTCTGGACGATTTGCAAAAGGAATTGCCTTTTTTACAGGCACTTCGCAACTTGCAGCAACAGCAGCTGCTGCTGTACTAAATCCTAAATATTTTAAGAAATCACGGCGTGGTGTTTTTGCTTCTAGCAAACCTTTATCTTCATCGAATGGAAGGTCTTCTTTAAATTCATCTTTTGATGATTTTTGAAAAGCCTCAGAGTTATTCAGTTCGCCAAAACTTTGCCAATACTTTTTTTCCATAAGCCCTTATCTTCTTTTGAGAACAGTTTAATGTTTATAAAAATATTATTACTCTACAATCACTTAACTAAAAAATTAATGTTTGTTATTAATAGTGACATTTTTGACACTCGGTACCGCCAATTTTTTCAACTGTTATACCTTTTGTACTATCTAACTTACCACTCTTTAGTTCATTATGATATTTTTCGTAAATACTATAAAAACCATTGTCTTTAAACTGCACTTTAGTTTCTCTATGGCAGTTTATACACCAGCCCATACTTAAATCATTCACTTGTTTTACTTCATCCATTTTGTCAATTTCTCCATGGCAGGTTTGGCATTGCACTTTGCCTGCAACTACGTGTTGGCTGTGATTAAAGTAAACATGATCTGGTAAACTATGTATTTGAACCCACTCTATTGGTTTTGCATCATTGGGGTTCCAGTTGTTAGCATTTTTAGGATCAAATCCTGCATATTTGAATAATTTTTGTAGCTCTTCTGTTCCGTTTACTTCTTTGCCGTTACCATCCACCAATGCAGGCCCAGTATATTCATGAATAGCTTTATGGCAATTCATACAAACATTTACAGAAGGAATATTTGCATGTTTACCTCCCTCGGCACCACCATGACAATACAAACAGTTTATTTGATTTACACCAGCATGTACTTTGTGAGAGTAGAAAATAGGTTGCACTGGTTGGTACTCTGTATTTCTACCTAAACCAATTGCACCCTTTGTTGTTAAATAGCCACCAGTTACAAATAAGGCTACAGCAATTATTGTAATATAAGTTTTATTTTTCCAGAAAGGAATAGGTAAGCTAGAAGCTAAACCTTGTTCTTCGTTAGCAAGTCTTTTTAAATTGCTGTTTACATTTATTAAAACAAATGCAACTATTGCAAGAATTAGAGTTAGAATACCAAAAAGAAGGTTATTGTTACTTTTTTCAACAGGTTTTACTTCAGCAGCTTTGTTATCTGTTGGTGCAGGTGCTGCACCTTTTGCTATATAATCAAAAATGGCATTTATATCTGCATCACTTAAAATACCATCGTAACCGGGCATTGGTATTTTATTCCATTTGTTAAAAAGTTCATTTGCATGCTTATCGCCTGTTTTTAAAAAGGCTGCAGAATTTTTAACCCAATGGATTAATTTTTCACGACTACCACCCCAGCGTTCTTCTACACCCATTAATGCTGGACCGGTAAGGTCTTTATCTAACTTATGACAACTGGCACAGTTGGCATTAAATAAGGCTTTGCCATCTTGGGCAACAGCTTTATTACTAAAAGCAACACTTAATAATAAAAGTGCACTAAATAAGATTGTTTTGGTTGTACTTCTGTAGATGGTCATATTCACAAGCTATGATTCTAAAATATGAGATAAAAAATGCTTGAATAGGTGCAAAAATATGACACTAATCTGACAAAAACACAATGTTAAAAAAAAAAATTTATCCTTATGTAGCTTGACTTTCAGCGAATATTGAAATTTCGGCCTTCAAATTGTCATATTTTTTTACCTTTTTTCGTAAAAAAAAGATGTTAAAAAAACATCCATTATTTTACTGTTTCAGTATTTAATGGATAAAATGTTTTTACAAACAAAAGAAGTATTACAAAGTAAATTTTACACATCGCATTTTTTCTGCACCATTATTTCTAATGTTTAATTGTGTTCTATAGCTTGCAGAAATTTCAAACCCTCCACGTGCCTGAGAAGCTGTTGTTAATTTAGATACATTTATATCGTAACTTAAACCTACTGCCAATTTATAATAATTTAGTTTTATAACAGGAATTAAAGCATCGCCCCAACGATAAAATCCTCCAGAATAAAGAGATATCTTTTCATCAGAATCGTAGAGTTCTACCAAATCAAATCCATATAATATTCCACCTAAAAATTGTTTATTGCCAGATTGCATAAAATAATCTGCATAAAAAACCAATCTATTGTAATCGCTTGTGGGTGTTGTTAAACCAGCATTTAAGGATAATTTATTATGAAGTGTTGTAGAATTAGCATTATTGGCATAGAAGGAAACTTTTGGTTTGTTTAAATGAAAGAGAGAAGCTCCAAAATAAAGGCTACTGCTTTCGCCAAAATCAAAACTATAGGTTAAGCCTGCACCTAAATCCCAGTAATTAATACTTGTTTTGCTAAAGCTTTGCATAGTTGGGTTGCCCGGATTAAAAGAGCCATTTACAAACTGATCGTTCATTTGTAATTTACTTGGATCGAACCTGCTACTTACATTGCCTGCCATAAATGCTAATGATAAATAACTGTTGTACTCATCATTTAGTGATTTATGAAAATTAATTACCGGTAAAATTTGTGTTCTTTTTAATTTAATATCTCCTGCAACATCATTGGTCATTTGCATTGCAACGGTTAAAAAATCGTTGCCTTTACCTACAGGAAACTTTACTTCTACACTTGCACCTGAAGTGTTAAAAGGCACTGTTACACTTTGCCACTGGTTTCTATATATACCTGTAACTCTTAGGTCTCCATCAAAAACACCTGCCAATGAAGGGTTACGCAATAATGGTTTTTCATAAAATTGCGAAAAAGTAAAATCTTGTGCATAGTTATTTATGCAGCATACTAACGAGGTACATAAAAAAAGTAAAAATTTCATGTGTTTATTTTTGTGCTTCTGCCATTGGCAATCTTATAAATTTATATATAATTAATTCTTCCATTCAATTACAATAATATTTTTCATTTTCCTATAATTCTTTATTTAAAGCCATTATTTTATAATTGCTACATTACCCTTGTAAGTATAAGCAACATTATTTTCGCAAACAACTTCACAAGTGTAAACATAAACCTCTGGACTAGCTGGTTTGCCATTAATTGTTCCATTCCAACCTTGTGCAGGATCGTTTGGTGTAACGTTAGTTTTCTCAAAAACCACCTGCCCCCATCTATTAAATATTCTAAAACTTTTCACAGTTTTAATTCCGCTGCCTCTTACCATTAATACATCATTTATACCATCTCCATCTGGTGTAAAGGCATTGGGTATAAATACTTGGGTTCCTTCGCAAAATGTTTTAATACAAATTGTATCTGTAGCTGCACAGTGATATATATTGGCAGCTGTTACAGTATAACAAACATCGTTTTTAATAGTTGCAATTGGCAAAGCACAAGTGTTACAATTTAAGTCTGCCGATGGAGTCCATAGCCAATTAGTAATAGGGCCATTAGTTACAGTGCTCTTTAATGCTAATTGAGTACCTGTTGGCAATACTTTATCAGCCTCCAATGTTATGGTTGGATATTTTCCTACAGCTACAGTTATAAAGCCTGTATCTTGAAAACAATTGTAATTATCGAATCCAATTACTTGGTAAGTTGTAGTAATGGCAGGTGTAGCAATAGGGTTTGCAGTATTATTATTTTGCAAGCTTGAGGAAGGCATCCATTGATAAGTTGTTGCACCAGTTGCACTAAGTTGAGCAGACTGACCAATACATATTGTATCATTGGCAGATGTTTGTATTGTTATAGGCTGTGCAACAGTTACCATTACACTATCTTTATTACTACATCCAAAAGTATTAGTACCTTCTACAATATACATGGTAGATGTAATAGGTGTAGCAATAGGATTGATACATGTTAAACAGCTAAGGGTATTATTAATTGGTGCCCAGCTATAAGTATTTGCACCAGATACATTTAATTGAATAGAACTACCTAAACAAATTATTTGATTAGATGTTGTAACAACAGTTGGGGTAGGATTTATTGTAATGGTATGTAGAGCTGTATCTGTACAACCATAAGCTGTACCAGAAATTAAAGTAGCATAATAAGTACCTGGTAAAATGTAGGTATTATTTACATTGTTGCCAAGTGTTGTTAGCCCATTATTAAATTGCCAATTATTAAATATTATACTATCTACACTTGTTGTTTGTGCCTGATAATTTATTGGCTTTAATGCACATGCTACCAAAGGTGCAAGTATAGTATTAGATGGTTTGTTGTTTACTTTTACAAACATATTATAATTCACTGTATCTGTACAACCTCCAACAGTTTTAGTAATTAGCTGCACCGCCCAATTGTTGGTATTTTTATAAGTATGGGTTGGATGTTGTAGAGTACTAAAATTGCCATCGCCAAAATTCCATTGCCAACTAACAATAGGTAAGGCATGCCTAGAAGTATCATTAAAAAATATTTTTGTTGAGTCGCAATAGGTTTGTGATGAATATTTAAACCCTGCTTTTACATAATCAATTTTAATAGTATCTGTGCCTTGTAATGTAACAGTACAAGCAGGTGAAAAATTAGAATATAATATTACTGATGGAATAAAACTACCCGTTTGATTATATTGATGATACACACTATTGGCAGTGGTGGTTAAAAAATTACCATCGCCAAAATTAAACTTAATACTATCGGTATTGCTTGGCAATACTTCAAAATAAACAGCATTGTTAGAGCAGATAATGCCATGATCATATTGAAAAGTTCCAGATGGGCCTCTAACTACAACAGTTTGCGTATCTTCTTTTATACAACCAGCAGCATTAGTTGCATTCATTTTTATTAAATAACTACCTACCTGATTAAAAGTGTATGTAGCAACATTGCCTGTATCAATAGGTATATTATTACTATACCAAATGGTTTGAAGTGCTGGTGTATTATTTACCATTGATAATGTAAAAGGAACACAAGGGCTAATTGTATCATTTGCTGTAAAAGAACCTTTTAATTTTGAAACTACAGAAATAGGTTTACTAATACTATCTATACAAGTTAAGCCACTATTATATTGCCTTAATGCTTTTAATTGTACTAAATAATTGCCAGCTACAGGGTATATATGTTTTGGATTAACAAGTGTTGATGTGCTGTTATCATTAAAGCTCCATAAGTAACTAGATGCAGTATCTGTAAGGTTTGTAAAGTGAATTGTATCTCCAATACAAATGGAAGATGGTACTGCCGTAAAGTTTATAATTGGGGTATTAAAAATTTGAATAGTTTCAACGCTAGTTGTATCGCTACAATTATTACTTGCTTTTAGTGTTGCAATAAATGTACCTGCAGTAGTATAAGTATGCGTAACAGTATCTATATTTTTTGTTGTACTTAATGTATTACCATCTCCAAAACTCCAGAAGAAATTAGTTGCCCCATTGGATGCATTAATGAATTTAACCGATTTGGGTTTACAACCTTGAGTTTCATTACCATTAACTGCAAAATCTAATTGAATTAGGTTGGGAGAAATTACAATTTTGTATGTCTGCGTATCACTACCACAATCATTAAAAGCTATTAACCTAACATCAACAGTATCTTGAAATCCTCTGTAATAAGTATAAGACATTGAGGATTTAGTAGTAACTAAAGTGTCGGCTCCTCCATCTCCAAAGTTCCATTTATATTGTACATTATTACCTTTGGAAGTGTTGTTAAAAAACACAGTCATTGGTGAGCAACCAACAGATTTATTAGGTGTAAAAACTGCCTTTGGTTTTGATTTTACCCTAATATATTGTGTATCTTTTACTGTTTGGCATACAGTTGTTGCAGAAAGTTGAACAGTATAAATAGTATCAAAAAAAGTTGGGTTGATTGCAAAAGTTACTGTATTTGGTTGTGGTAAATTAGAAGTTAATCCATTGCCAAACGACCATTGATAATTAAACCAATTTATATTGGGTGTAGTATTAGTAAATAAAACATTTAGAGGCCCACAACCTATAGTATCACTCGCTGTAAATGATGTTTGAGGTTTTGCAACTGTATAAAATTTATGTGTTACACTATCTGCCTTACAACCAAACGGACTTGTAGTTACTAATTTTATTTGAATGCTATCGCCAGGATTTGTTAATGTAAAACCAGGAAAACTAGGCCCACCAACTAAATACGTATTATTTGCATACCAGTTATAGGTGCCATTTTGTAATGGCAATAAAGTTGGTTTAATATTTATTGAATTAATTAAGAAAGGTGCACAGCCTATGTTGTTTGTAAAAGTATAATTTGCATGAGAATCTGGATTAACTGTAATTGTAATTGCCAAACTATTATTACCCTGTGTTCCAAAACATAAACTAGTGCTTACTACTCTTCTATATTTTGTTGTAACTGTTAGTGCCGATGGAGAAAAATCTTTTGAGGTTGCTCCAGAAATATCACTCCATGTTATACCTCCATTGGTACTTAGTTGCCATTGATACGAAATGTTTCCATCGCCACCTGTTGCAACAGTGCCTATCAACGTTGTTGGAACAGTATTAATACAAATACTTTGGTTTGCAGAAATAGTATTGTTACTAATAGCAGGTTGCACTGTAACAATTGTTGTGCTACTTTGTTCAATACATGGCAACGAATAAACAATTCTTCTTATTAATACAGAAGTAGTTGGTATATAAGATAAGTCTTTACTAGTTTTAAAAGGTATGTTTGTCCAGGTCAATCCTCCATCTGTACTTTGTTGCCATTGATAAGTGTAACTACCACTGCCACCTGTAGGTGAGTTTCCATTAATATTTATAGTTTGGGTAGCACAAATAACTTTGGTGGTATTATCTATTTGATTAACAACAGATGCATAATTTATAATAGTTATAGTATCTGAAGTACCTGGGCAGCTTGCAACCCCTGTAACATTCCAAACATATTTGTATGTATTATTAGGAAGTAATCCTGTTATTTGTGTTGTTGGAGAAGTTGTATTTTGAATGGTTGTTGAATTTCCTCCAAACTCTGACCAAACACCAGTACTACCACCTGCAAGTGTTGCTTGCATGGTATAAGTATTGGCAGAACAAAGTATAGTATCATTACCTGCTGCAGCAGTTGGAGTAGATGGTGTAATGGTAATAGTGTAAGTTTCTGCAATGCCATCGCAGCTTTTACCATTAAAAGTATAAACTGGTTTAACTGTAACCGTTGTTGTTAAATTAGTATTTCCTACATTATTTGCAGTATAAGCTGGTACAGTACTGCCAGTACCAGAAACTAAGCTTGTACCAGAGCCAGAAATAGTATATTGATATGTTACATTAGTTTCTGCATAACTACCTGCATCATGTATAAATGTTTTAGCAGGCAATGATGAGCCAGAGCAAATAGTAGTATCTGCAACTGCATTAATTGAAATGGTAGGCAAAATAGTTATAGAGAACTTACCAGTATCTCCTAAACATGCAACAGACGAAAATGTATAAGTTGGAACAACGCTAATATTTCCTATGATAGGCACTTTAGGGCTACTGTTATTTGTTGTAGAATAAGCAGCAATATTGCCACTGCCTGTTAAAGGTAAACCAATATCTATATTATCATTTTGCCAAACATAAGTTACACCAGTATTAGGTGTGCTAGTAAAAACAATTGGTGTAGTAGTTATGCTGTTACACAAAGTGGCATTAGCAATTGGTGTAATAACTGGTTTTGGATTAACAGTAATTTTTATAGATGCAGAGTATGCTGCACAACTGCCACTTTCTGTTTTCCTTCTGTAATAAGTTGTAACATTAAGTGCAGGTGGTTGATAATCTTCTGTAGTAATTCCAGAAATAATACTCCAAGTTGTATTATTTGTAGATTGTTCCCAAGTAAAATTAAATGTCCCATTTCCACCATTTGGCGTATCACCATCTAACATAGCTGGAGTATTTCCTTGGCAAATTACTTGTGCTGCAGAAACTCCTGTATTATTTAACACTCCCAAAATAGTTATACTAATAACATTGGAGGTATCGGAACAAGCACTTAAAACAATTCTTCTAAATTGTGTATTAACTGAAATGCCAATGGGTAAATAGGAAGAAGTATTGGCACCTATGATGGAACTCCAGGTTAAGCCACCGTCTGTACTTTGTTGCCATTGATAAGTATAAACACCTGTACCACCAGTTGTTGTTGATGTTTGAGTTAATGTATTGGGTGTAGCTCCTGCACAAATAGTTTGGTTATTACCTATTGTGTTATTTGAAATAATCGGAACTACAGTAACAGAAATAGTAGCTGCACTACTTTTACAGCCATAACTATTTTCTTGTGTAACATAATAGTTTGTTGTACCTGTAGAAGTGGTTAATGGAGTATAAGCTGTAACTGTACCATTTAATAATGCTGCATTATTATACCACATTAAAGTGTTACCACCTGTAGCTGATGCATTTAATGCAGTAGCTACTTCATTTAAGCAATAATTAATTGGACTTACTACTACGGGCAATGTTGGCTTTGGGTTTACAGTTATGGTAAATGTTTGTGGTATTCCCGAACAACCACTAACTGGTGTAACTGTTATAGTTGCAGTAATGGGTGAAGCAGTATTATTTTGAGCTATAAAACTATTAATAAATGGATTTGAAGAAGAAGCTGAGCCACTAGCATTTAAACCTATAGCAGTATTACTGTTTGTCCATGTGTAATTTGCAGTTGATACACTACTACTAAAATTCAACATTCCTGTTGCATCGCCAGCACAAAATGTTTTATTGCTTGGAACAACAACTGTAGGAGCTGCAGAAACTGTGATTGTTTTAATTACATAGGTTGTACCACATTCGTTAGTTACATCTAAAGAAATTGTTGGCGTACCAAATGTTGTATAAGTTACATTACCTGGAGTTGGTTGAGTAGATGAAGTTGGATTTCCACCAGGAAAACTCCATGCATAAGTTGGCATACCAGATGTATTACAATTACCAACAGTAACCGTTGGCGATGTTGAACCATTTTGGCAAACATTGGATGCATTTATTGGAGAAACTGATGGCTTGCCTTTTACAGTTATTTGTTTAAAAACTGTAGATGAAGTACAATCTCCATTTTGAATATATAAACCAATAGTATATGTGCCAGGATTATCAAATTTTAATTTTGGATTTTGAGATGAATTACTTGTTCCATCTAAATAAAAATAAGAGGAAGTATTTGGTGTGCAACCAGAAGCTGGGCTATAAGTTACTGACCAAAAAAACTTATTTGTACCACAAATAGGAGTGCTAGATGCATTGGTAGTATTTACAGTTAACGGTGCACAGCCATTAGAATTATCAACAGTAAAGTTGGCAGTGGGTTGTGGATTTACACAAACTGTTTTAATAATTTCTGCAGCACCACATTTAGGGTTACCTGCTTGCAGTTTAATAGTATATACACCAGGGCTTGTAAATTTTATTTGTATTGCATTAGTACCTGTAGCCCAAAGAGAGGGATCTGAAAAACCAAAAGTATCTCCAATAGTTCCACTCACTATGTTCCAACCAGTAGTTGGTGTTATTGACCAAACATTTTTACCATTATTACAGGTTCCATTATCTACATAATTATTATTACCACCTGTATTAGTAAAAGTAATGTTTTTGTTTACACAAGTTGTATCAGAAGGTAAAATAGAAAAAGCAGGCTCCGGCTTTTTAGAAACATAAATAGGTACAATATTAGCAGCAGATGTACCACAAGGATTAGAGGCTGTAATTCTTGCAGAATAAGAATTAGAATACGTATTGGCACCATCAGAACTATTGACACCACAACTTGAAATATTAAATACATGCGTAAAGCTAGGATTAACACCAATTGGATTAAAACTAAATGGGGCTGTATTATCGTTAATAGTAATTGTGTACATTGTTCCAGGAGTGTTACCTGAAGTATTATTTACAGGAAAAGTTAAGGAGTCTTTAGTGCAAATTGTAGTATTCCCCGGATTGCCTAATCCAACTGCAGGATTACTACCAACAAAAACAAAATAAGAAGCAGTATCTGTACAACCATTATTACCTGTTACCGAATACAATAATGTGTGAGAGCCTATAGAATAATTGTGTGTGATGGGTGCCGAAAAAGTAGGCATATTTGCATCGGGTGTTGCATCTCCCCATTTAATATTATAACCAGTATTGGTTGAAGTGGTACTAGATATATTCACAAAATTAAAATCAGAAGACGAAGTACCACATAATTTAAAGAAAGATAAATTATTAAAAGTAGAAGAGCCTGTACCATTCAACTCTGTACCAGGCCTTTGCTTTACTGTTGCAGTTAAAGTTGTACTGTCTTTACATCCTGCATTACTAGATGCTACTAGCTTTACATTATAATTTTGAGTGCCAGTACCAGCATTTCCAATAAACTTATGTGTTGGACTATTTAATGTAGATGTATTATTGCTACCAGAATTGATATCATCAAAATACCACAAAAAATTATTTGCACTAGTAGTGGTATTATTAAAAAACACTGGAACGCTAGGGCATAAATTATTGCTCACAATTGTAAAGCCAACAACAGGTTTAGGATTTACAGTTATTAAAACAGTATCTAAAGTTGCAGGAGAAGTAATTACTGTATATAAACCAGATTGAGTAACAGTATAGGTTTGAGCTGTTGCACCAGCAATACTAGTCCAGCTTACTCCATTATTTATACTTTGTTTCCATTCATAAGTAGCAGAACCTGGTGCTGTTAAAGTAATACTTCCACAAACTGTTGTATCGGCATTTGGAGAAATGTTTTGACCACTAGTATTAATTGTAAAAAAAATAAAAAATAATAAAATTCCCCGTTTTATTAATGTATGAAAATACAAATTATACATGTGCAGGTTTTGATTAAAATAGAGTTATGTATTTTTTAGAATAAGTTAAAACTATAAAATATATATTAACTATTCTTCAACCTTCAAAAAAATAAAATATTTATCAATTAATGATACCATTTATTGGGTATTTTATGCCTGAAAAAAATAAAATAGGAAATTTTAATGATTTTGATTATAAAAAACATATTATTTCTATCCCTATCTTCGGGCAGTTATGTTTCATAAACTAAAAGAAAAATGGAATGTAAATTGGTTACAGTTTACACTTATTTTTACAACATTTGCTTTGGGTGGTAGCTCATGTGCTAAACTGGCAAGCTATATTTTACAATTATTTTTATCCGAAAAAGATTTTATTTATTGGATTATTTATTTGCCAATGGTTACTATACTTTGGCCAATTTGTGTAATAATCATCAGTATTCCACTTTTTCAATTTCCATTCTTTAAAAACTATTTAAAAAAAATGTGGACTAGAATAAAAGGGAGTACCAAATAATGAAACGTATTGCCATTTTTGCAAGTGGAACAGGCAGTAATACTGCAAAAATTATCCATTATTTTAAAGATAAAAGTAAAGGTGTAGAAATAGCTTTAATTGTGAGCAATAAGCCTACTGCAAAAGTTTTAACCATTGCTTCTGATAATAATATAGCCACATTAATTATAGACAAAGAAATATTTTTTAGAGGTAATGCTTATTTGCCTCAGCTACAAAATGCTTCTATTGATTATATAGTTCTTGCAGGCTTTTTATGGAAAATTCCAATTAATCTTATTCAAGCTTACCCTAAAAAAATTATTAATATACACCCAGCACTTTTACCCAAATATGGAGGCAAAGGTATGTATGGTAGCTACGTACACGAGGCAGTTATTGCTAATAAAGAATTAGAAAGTGGTATCACCATTCATTTTGTTAATGAACACTACGACGAAGGTGAGCATATTTTTAAAGCAAGTTGTACAGTAGATAAGTTTGAAACTGTTGAGAGTTTAGCAGCAAAAATTCATGCTTTAGAATACGAGCATTTTGCTAAAGTTATTGATAGTGTTGTAAATAAGTTACAATAAACAACTTGTTTGTAGCAATATTTTAATGCCCTACAAACCTTGTTAGGAACTTTTATTTCTACTTTAAAAAACGTAAAAAAAATAATTCAATTTAATATAGTTAGCCTTCAAGCAATAAATAAAAATCCAGTATTTGCTTGGTATAATAGATAGAAAAAAGGAAGAAGGAACGTATATTAAAGTTTTAATCTCTTAATATATTTTCAAAATGCCTCTCCATAACAGATAGTAAAGTTAACCCAATTAATAAGTAGTATAAAATTAACTCTCTGCCTTTTATATTGTATTCCTTATTTAATCCTTGTTTAATTATTAGAAATGATTTGTAAAGTATAACTAAACAACTTAATAAAATAATTGCAATTATAATAAAACTATATACTTTCATTGGTGTTATATTTTATTCTTCTAAATAAATTCTTTTAACCCGTTGGCTAATGGTTGTTAAAATTTCGTAACTAATAGTTTGGCACCATGTAGCTACTTGTTGTACAGGTAAATTATTTCCAAAAATTTCAACCACATCATCTTCTTTCACATTTTCAATTTCTGTAACATCAACCATACTCATATCCATACAAACATTGCCTACAATTTTAGCAAGTTTACCTTTAATAAAAACACTGCCTACTCTATTGCCTAACTTTCTGCTAAAACCATCTGCATAACCAATTCTAATGGTTGCAATTTTACTGTCTCGCTGTAACACTTCTTTTCTGTTGTACCCTACTGTATCTCCTTTTTTTAAATTTCTTATTTGAGCAATTGTAGTTTTTAAAAATGCAACTGTTTGTAATTTAATTTTTTTAGATGCAGAACTATCAACACCATACAAACCAATACCCAAACGAATCATATTCATTTGTAAATGTTCATGCCTTATAGCTGCTGCACTGTTTGCAATATGTTTAATAAAAGAATAACCTAAATTATTTTGAATGTTATTGCACAATTGTTGAAAAAGCTGAAATTGTTGTAAAGTAAAATTATCTTCTTTTTCATCTTCGCTAGAGGTAAGATGACTAAAAACAGATTGCACCACCATTGAATTATTTTGTTTTAACAGTGTAGCAATAGCTGTTACTTCAAACGCATCAAACCCTAAACGATTCATGCCTGTATTTAGCTTTAAATGAATAGGAAAATTAGTAATGCCTTGTTGTTGTAAATATTGATGAAAGGCTTGATAAATTGGAAAGGAATAAATTTCTGGTTCTAAATTATTTTCTATTACAGAGTTAAAGCCAGACTCGTCAATATTCATTACCATAATTGGTAAGCTAATACCTGCTTTACGTAATTCAATACCTTCATCAACATAAGCTACAGCCAAATAATCTACCTTATGGTATTGTAGTAACCTTGCTATTTCAATACTGCCGCTACCATAGCTAAAAGCTTTGACCATAGCCATTACTTTTGTACCAGCTTGTAACAAATTTTGATATGTTTTTAAATTATGTACAATTGCATTCAAGTTAATTTCTAATGCAGTTTGGTGTACTTTGTAGGCAAACCATTCATCTATTCTTTCAAATGAAAAAACTCTGGCACCTTTTAGTAAAATATATTCCTCTTTATACTGGTGCAAATTGGAGTGAATTAAAAATTCATCTACCGTATTATAAAAAATAGTTTGTTGAATGGTATTTTCAAAAAAATGCTTGTGTTTTATAAGTTGCTCACCAATGCCAATAAATTTATGAATATTTTTTTGTTTAATTAATGCTGCAACTTCTTGATATAATTCATTTTCATTAATGCCAGACTGTAAAATATCTGATAGTATAACAGTAGTATGCTGGTTGCCTGCTTGCTGTTGTAAGTAATCTAATGCAATTTTTAAGGATGATAAATCATTGCTATAGGTATCATTTACAACATAGCAATTATTAATAGCTTTTTTAAGTTGCATCCTCATTTCAACAGGTTGCAATTTTAAAATCTTTTCTTTAATTATGATAGAACTATATTTTAATACAAGCATTAAACAAATGCAGTTAATTACATTTTCTATATTGGCATCATCTACAAATGGTATTTCAAAAACCATTTCTTGTTGCTTATATTGCAATGATAGAGTAGTAGATATATTCTGCTTTATTAGGCTATTAATTACAAATTCGTTTTTTGCAGAAAATCCCCAAGTAAATAAAGTAGGCTTAAATTGATTTATTGTTTTTAAATAGTGATTAGTAAAATCAGCTTCTCTTGCAATTAATATACTTGCATTTTTAAAAAGTTTTATTTTCTCCAGAAACTTATGTGTATCATCTTCAAACCCTTCATTATGTGCTCCACCAATATTGGTTAGTATGCCTATTGTTGGTTTAATAATTTTTTCTAAAGTATCCATTTCGTTAGCTGTTGAAATACCAGCTTCAAAAATGCCTAAAGTGTTAGTAGAGTTAATTTGCCATACACTTAATGGTACACCAATTTGCGAGTTATAACTTCTTGGACTTCTTACTATATTAAAATCTGTTTGTAGTAATTGGTTTAGCCATTCTTTCACAATAGTTTTTCCATTACTACCTGTAATTCCAATTACTTGTAATTGATTAAATTCATTTCTGTGATGTGTTGCTAGAGCCTGTAACGCTACTAATGTGTTTGGTACTTTTAAAAAATTAGCATTGGTAAAAGGTGTACTATCAATATCTTCATCAATTACAAAATTTCTAACACCTCGTTCATATACTTCATTTATAAAGGAATGTCCATTTTTTACTTTGCTGTGTAAAGCAAAAAATAAAGATGCTGTAGGAAAGGTTATTTTTCTGCTATCAATTAATAATTGTTCAATTAAAGTATTGTTATTAATAGTTGCAGTGGCCTTTAAAATAATTGCAATATTATGTATTGTATAACTCATGTTATTATTAAGCTACTCTTCTTCAACATCTTTTGGTACACCTTTCTTTTTCATAAAAATAGAATAAAAAATAGAGCCGCTGATACATACTAAAATTACTCCTAATGATATTGCTACTTGAATATTTTTACTTACTACCATGCTAATATAATGCTCTGCCAACATTTTTATACCAATAAAAACCAATACAATGGCAATACCTTGTTGCAAATAATCGAATTTAGAAACTGCTCCACGCAATAAAAAGAATAAACTTCTTAACCCTAAAACAGCAAAAATATTAGAAGTATAAATCACCAATTTATCTCTGCTTATACCCATTACTGCAGGAATACTATCTAAAGCAAAAACTAAATCAATAGCAGCTAACATTATAACCACAACAAATAATGTTGTATATACAGGTTTACCTTTTTCTCTAATTATATATTTACCACCACCATCGTGTGGTACTAATGGTAAAAACCTTTGCATAAACCTATAAATTTTACTTTCTTGAGGTTTAAATTCTTCATCGTGGTTTGCAGTAAACATTTTAATACCTGTATATAAAAGAAAAGCTCCAAAAATGTATAATATCCATTCAAATCTATCTACCAATGCAACACCTACAGTTATAAAAATTATTCTAAAAACTATAGCCATTAAAATACCAATTAATAAAACCCTGCCATAATGTTTTTCTTTTACACTAAAAGCCGAAAAAATAAGAATAAATACGAAGATGTTATCTATACTTAAACTCCACTCCATTAAGTAAGCACTTAAATACTGTAAGGCAAGCGTTTGACCTTCTTCTACCCACATAAAAACAAAAAAGCCGAGAGCTAAACTAACCCATAACATAGTTTGTTGCAATGCTGCTTTAATACTAACTTCTTTGTTTTTTTTATTCAATAGGCCTAAGTCAAAAATTAATGCAACTACTAGTACAACGGCAAAAACTAAATAAACAATTTGATGTGTTGTCATGAACTAAAATATAAGTTAAGTGGTGAATTTCTTTTTTCTGATGAGGTTATAAACCCATCCATAAATAATTACAAACAGTAAAGGCAGCCCAATATTAATCATTTGCCATTTTACTTTTTCTTCTTCTACTTTAGAAGTATTCAGTAATCTTAAAATTTGTTCTTTGTTACGAGATTGAATTATACTTTGCTTATTGGTTAAGTATTCTAAACTATTTAACAAAAACTCTCTGTTAGCAAATTGATATTCATATTGTGTACCTACAGTGTACATATTTAAGCCCATTGGTAGTGGCCCAAGTTTTTGGCTTGCATCATTTAAAACTATATCTCCATCTGCCACCACAATTATTTTACTTTCAGAGAAACTTTTTTCTAAAAAAGGATAACCAATTTTTTCTACACTATCTTTAATATGTTGTGCCAACCTGTTTTTGTATAAAGAGGTAAAACTACCTTCCAATAAAACTGCTACCGGAATATTTTTTTGTTGAAATAAAATATCTTGTGGGGTATTTCTGTTTTCATTTAAACTAATTAAAGCTGGCGTACCTAATTTTCTTGAATTATCAGAAGAAGAAAGTAAAATGGTTTTGGTTATACCTTCTGCTTTTACAGTATCTATTGAGTTTACAAAACGACCAGATACTAAGCCCAAATTTTTGTTGATAGTATGATTATTTTTACTTTCAAATAGAGGGTAATAATTCCAATGCAAAAATTCGTATTGAGGGTTTTCTTTTGCACCACCCACAGCAAAAGGCATAAAATTGCATTGAAGATCCATTACTAAATCCGTATTAATTCTTACCCCATATTTAAACAATAAGTCTGTAAGGTTAAGGTTTCTATCATAAGCCACTAATTCTGGCTTAAAATTTAAACTATCTTGCTCTGCATTTAGATTATCAATAAAACACAAAATTTTTCCTCCACGCATGAGGTATTGATCTATTTTCAATTTTTCATCTTCGCTAAACTGTAAAGATGGTTTTACGATCATTAGTACTTTAAAAGTATCTGGTATTGCTGGCCTTTGAGCAATATCAAACGTATATAAACTATAATCTTTTTGTAATGTTTGTAGTAAATCGTAAGTTCTAATATCTGTTGGTTCTCCATTTGCAAAAGAGTAAGCTACTAAAGGTTTTTCAGGAAAAACAAATGCATCAAATGCTTTTAAAAATTTGTATTCCATCATTGCTTCAGCATTGTTAATTTCATCTTGAGAAATCATTCTGCTATTACCACTATATAAACTTATTAATTGAGTATGCGTTTTATATTTTATTAGTGCATAAGGAAAAACTACTTTACTCTCTTGCCCTTGTTTTACTTGTATTGTAAGATTAATTGGTGTTGCACCCATTGCTACTAAAGTATCTTCAAATTTTATGTTGGTGCCATCTACTTCGGTATCTGGAGATATAAATTGAAATGTAATCTTAGCATTATTTTTTTCTTTCAATAATTGTAAAAAATCGTTGGTAGTGTTTGCCAATTTTTGAAAACCAGCAGGTAAATTTCCTTCTAAAAAAACAGTTATTTCAAGTTTATCATCAATATGTTGTAGAATGTCTTTTGTGGCTTTACTAATGGTATATCTTTTTTCTTTAGTTAAATCTATTTTAGTATGAACGATACTTGCCATAAAATTAACAATGGCAAATGCTGCAATTAGTAAAAGCCAACTAAATTTATGTTGTAATAGTTTTTGCATTTTTCTAATAATCTAATACTAAGTTTAGCTAATTATATTTTATGTTTTAAGTTTCTCACTGTAATTAACAGTAATAAAAAAATAATACTCAAAAAGTAAACAACATCTCTAGTATCTATAACACCCTTACTAATGTTCTTGTAATGAAAATCTATTCCTGCCATTTCTAAATAATAATCTATACCGCCAGATAATTGAGATAATTTACTGATGGCATTAAAACCATAATACAGTAAGGCACAAGCAAAAAGGCTAATTATAAAAGCTACCACAGCATTATTTGTAAAACTACCTGCACATATACCAATAGCTGTAAACACTGCAGCTAAAAAAAACAATCCAATATAAGAGCCAATAGTTGCAGCTAAATCTAAACCATTTCCGTCAGCAAGGTTTTGTATTGAAAAAATGTAAATAAACGTAGGTAATAAGGAAAGAAAAATTACCAATAAATTACCAAAATATTTACCTGTTATTATTTGCCATGGTGTAAGTGGTAGGGTTTTTAAAACTTCTATAGTACCTAATTTATACTCATCGGGCAAACTACGCATTGTAACGGCAGGTATTAGTAATAACAATACCCATGGTGCAAGCATAAAAAATTTTTCTAAGGTGGCATATCCAAAAGAAAAAATGTTATCATCAAAAACAAATAGCACCAAGCCATTTACAATTAAGAAAACAGCAATAATTATATAGCCTGTTAGGTTACTAAAAAACTGCTGCCATTCTTTTTTACAAATCATCAACATAAGTTTGTAAAACTAAATGATAAAAGATTGAGTAGCTTATTTTAAAAGAAAAAAGTTTACAACTAAATTAAATCAAATTTAACAATTACTTCATTTGTTACTTCAGAATTATATGCAGAACAAAAACAATAGTCTTATTTATTTAAAGACCAAAACAATTATGTTATAGAGAATATTTTGATCATTTTAATTTTTTAAAATATGAAAGATAGTGTAACTGTAAAACCTTTTTCTTCAAAAGAAATTATAATAAGTCTTACTCCTACTAGCAACATTATTTATGTAGAAGAAGAAAAACCAAAATCCATAAGCATATTTTCTATGGATGGCAAAGAACAAACAGAAAAGTTTGTAATGAATTAAGCTATTACATTATTGTTTACTCAATCCTTCCATAGTCAGACCGAGACGGTCTTACCGAGAAGACTGAAAAGAAGTTTAAGTTTATGCTATTAGTCTGACCGTCCCGGTCTGACTGACATACTGATAGATAATGTAAGATGAAAAACCAACATAGTCAGGCCGAGTTGGTCAAACTATGAATTTGATATATTCATCGCTTATTACCATATATGATTCTTTTATAAAATTGGAAGGATTATAAATATCATAAAATTTTGCTACTTCTTTATTTATCAAAGTCCCACTACTTAAACCTGCATAATCTTTAAACGATGAAAAATCCCAATCCTCCAACTTATTTACTAATCCTGCTCTTAATGGATTTTGATGAACATAATGAAAACAAGTAAACAAATATTCTCTACCATTCATTGATGTTAAAACCTCTATATCGCAATTTGTTAAGCATTTAGATTTTGTTTTCTGTCTGAACACCGAGCCAGATTGTAGATACTTTTTATTGTATAGCCTAGCAAAGCTGCTCAAAAGTTTTCTGATTGAATTGGTAATAGCATCAATGCTAATATTACCTTGTTGTTTTATTTCACAAGAATATCCATTTGTACTAATTATAAAATGAAAATGATTAGGCATACAGCAATATGCAACAATATCACAAACAGAATGAAATAAATTTCTTGTTAATCGTAAAAAAGTATAGTAATCATCCTCATCATGAAATATTACTTGTTTATTATTTCCCTGATTGTATATGTGGTAGAGGTTATTGGGAACAAAATGCATAGTGTAACAAATTTACAACAGTTTGCTCCAAATATTTTGACTGATATATAATACAAGATAAGAGATTTACAGTCTGACCGAAACGGTCTGATTGTAATATAAAGATGAGAAACTAAGATAGTCTGACCGAGAAGGTCATAAAAAATTTACAGTCAGACCGAGACGGTCAGACTGTAATATAATAAAAGGTGAAAAACTAAGATAGGCAA
>JAIBAV010000030.1 GCA_019695015.1 Chitinophagaceae bacterium | reverse complement strand
TTTTATGCTTCATTGTAAGTAAGTTTAACACAATGTTATTACTAAAACAATATTGATTTATAGCTTCTAAATTTGCTTTACCAAGTAAAAAATAAAGTAGCAGTTTGTCTTTTTCTATTTGTATATTTTGAATTTCGGGAAAGAGTTTCATTATTTCTACTAATTTTTCATTATTAGCACAAGAAATTTCAACAATATCTTCATTTACCAATACATCTTTTACTGCCCCAGCAGTTATTAAAACACCTTTTTTCATGATAGCTACATGGGTGCATACCTTTTCAACTTCGTCTAACAAGTGGCTTGCCATAATAATAGTTTTACCATTTTCTGCAAGACTTTTAATTAATTCTCTAATTTCAGCAATGCCTACAGGATCTAAACCATTAGTTGGTTCATCTAAAACTAAAACCTCTGGATTACCAAGTAAAGCAGCAGCAATAGCCAACCTTTGTTTCATACCCAAACTATAGGTACTGAATTTGCTGTTTTTCCTTTGAGCTAAATTTACTATTTCTAATACTTTATGTATATCTTCTTCTGTTCCTCTTTTGTTTATGGATTGAGTAATTTTTAAATTATCAACCGCAGACAAGTAATGATAAAAATTAGGTGTCTCTAATAAGCTCCCAATTTTTTTTCTGGTATCGGCATTAGCAGGGTTTCCAAACCATAAATAAGTACCACTAGTTTGGTTTAGTACATTAAGAACAATACCTAAGGTTGTTGTTTTGCCACTACCATTGGGGCCCAAAATACCATAAACACAGCCTTTTGGAATATCGTAAGATATACCATCTAGGGCTTTTATGGAGCCATAATATTTTACTAAATTTTGTATGGATAAAACAGCTGTATTTGTAGTCATATTATTAATTAATTGTCTTATAAAATCACACTCCTTCTTCTTCCCAAATTTGAGCAAGGTGTACCAAAACTTCTACAGCTTTTTCCATATCTTTTACACCAATCCATTCATTTTTGCTATGTATTGCCTGCATACCTGTAAATAAATTTGGGCAGGGTAAGCCCATAAAACTTAAACGGCTGCCATCTGTTCCTCCTCGTATTGGCTCATTAATAACATTTAATCCTGCACGTTTATAAGCTTTGGCTGCATGCTCAACTACTTGTGGATATTTATCTAATACTTCTTTCATATTTCTATATTGTTCAAAAACATCCATCTGCATGGTTGCCCCTTTATATTTAGCAACAACTTTTTGTGCAATTGCTTCTAATCTCTGTTCATGCTCTTTTAGTTTGCTTGTTTCAAAATCTCTAACAATAAAATTAATGCTTGCTTTTTCTGCAATACCTTCAATGGCTGTTGGGTGTACAAATCCTTGTCTGCCATCTGTTGTTTCTGGACTAAATTCATTCTCGGGTAAACTAGCTAAAATTTCTCCTACAATTTTTAGAGCATTTACTAATTTATTTTTTGCATAACCAGGATGTGCAATTACACCATGAACAGTAATGGTTGCTCCATCTGCACTAAAGGTTTCATCTTCTAAAGTACCCAATTCTCCTCCATCCAAAGTATAAGCAAAATCTGCCCCAAGTTTTTCTAAATTAATTTTTGCAGTTCCTTGTCCTACTTCTTCATCTGGTGTAAATAATATTTTTATTGTACCATGTTTTATTGATGAATGTGTAGTTAAGTAATTCACCATATCCATAATAATTGCTACACCAGCTTTATCATCGGCACCTAACAATGTTTTACCACTTGCTGTAATTATTGAGTTGCCAATATGCTCTTTTAAATATGGATATTTTTGGATAGATAAAATCTGGTTATCATCATCTGGTAGAATTATATCATTTCCTGAGTAGTTAGCGTGAAAAATAGGTTTTACATTATTTCCGCTACAATCTGGTGCAGTGTCTACGTGGCTGCAAAAACATATTACAGGTACTTTTTTAGTTGTGTTAGATGGTATGGTTGCATATACATAGCCATATTCATCTGCAACTACATCTTGTAAACCCAATAATACTAATTGTTGGGCTAATAAGTTGGATAAGTTTTTTTGCTTTTCTGTTGTAGGATGGGTAGTACTATTTGGATTACTTTGTGTATCTATTTGCACATATTCCAAAAACCTTTCAACAACTGTATGTTTATAATTTGCTATCATTAATAATAATAATTTAGGGCAAGATAAAATAAAGCATTCTTAAATAAATGCCTTTGGTGTAATTTTTAATAAAAAGAGTAAAGTGGTTGATTACTTTACTCTATAAGATATTTATAAAAAATTTTAAAACTTAACCTCTAAAATATAAGGCAACATTGCTCTCCAAGTAGGCCAGTCATGATGAATATCTGGGCCCCATACATCTAAATCATGCCAAATTCCTTTATTCCACAAAACTTGGCTGAATTTTTTATTGGCTTCAGGATCTTCGTAATTACCACTACCTGTTGCAATATGTATATGATGGCTTGCTTTAATTTTATCAATATACCAAGTATCTGTTAAGTTTGGCACATAATGAAAAGGGCTGTTAAAATAAACTTGTTCGTCCCAAAAGCCTTTGGTGTACTCTGTTAAATCATACACTCCACTCATGCTAATACAACCATTAATAATATCTGGCCTTTTTAAAAATAAATTCATACTGTGCAATGCTCCAAAACTTGCACCACTGGTATAAATAAAAGTATCTGCACCTGCCATATTTCTAATAAAAGGTACTACTTCGTTAAAAACATAATCATTAAACTGATTATGGCGTATTGCTTTATGCTCTGGCAATATTTCATTATTTAACCAACTTTCATTATTAATACTGTTAATGCTAAAAACTCTAAGTTTTCCTTTATCTATTAATGGTGCCAATGCTTCTAACATTTGAAACCTTTCGTATTCTAAATAATCTGCAGCTGCAGTAGGTACTAATAATACAGCAAAACCATTGAATCCATACGACACAATAGGCATTTCCTTATTTAAGGCTGGGCTAAACCATGAATCTGTAAGTTTATTCATAACAGTTAATTTTCAATTAAAGAATAAGATATATTTATAACAATGTTATCAAAAAAAATTGAAATAAATAGGAATTAATAAATTGGAATAAGGAAGCAGAGGGGAAGGGATTCGAACCCTCGATTCGCTTTAGACGAATACACACTTTCCAGGCGTGCTCCTTCAACCACTCGGACACCCCTCTTTTAAAAAGTAGGCAAATGTAAAGTTTCTACTCTTAATGAAAGTTATTTTATAAATCTTTCTGGCTTATCTACAGGGTTATTTTTCCAATTAGCATCATATTTCACAAAAAAACTGAGCCAAAGTGTTCTAGATAATCGCATTAGAATTGGTTGCAGCATTACTAGCAGTATGCAAGCAGTAATAAGCCATTCAAAAATACTATTATCTTTAAAAGACAATCCAAATATCACAGCCCATGCTACCATTGTTGCCACTAAAAACGCAAAAGAAATTGCATAACTTAAATAGCCTGTGCCATAATAGAAACCAACTTCAATTTCAGTTGGTTGGCCACAAACCAAACATTTTTCATGCATTAAAAGACCATCTTTAAGTTTATATGGGTTTTTGTTTAAAAACAAGTTTCCTTGTCTGCATCTTGGGCATTTATTCTTAAGTACAGCAGTTAAGAAATTATTAGAGGGCTGGTTCATACCACAAAGTTAAATTTTTATTCGGGCAAAATAGTTATAAAATTTTTTCCATCTGCATAGATCTCGACCCTTTAATTAAGAAATAAGTGTTGGTAAATTTATTTTGCTGCAGCCACAACTTAGCTGCTTCATTATTCTCTTTATAAATAAATGGATGATGGGTGAATTTAAAATCTCCGCCTGTTAATACAACATTTTTAAATTTTAACTGCAATAATAAATCTGCAATTTGTTGATGTTCTTTTATGCTGTCAATTCCTAACTCCATCATAGCTCCAAGCATTACAACTTTATTATCTGCCTTAATTGCAGCAAAATTTTCTAAAGCCACTTTCATACTACTTGGATTGGCATTGTATGCATCTAAAATAAAATAATTACTCTCTATTTTTAATAACTGGCTCCTGCTGTTAGATGGTTTGTATTGTACAATTGCATTTTTTATTTTATCCATAGATATATTAAAATACAAACCAATGGCAACAGCCGTTAAAACATTTGAGAAATTATATTTTCCAACCAAATTAGTGCAAATTTCTGTAGTAACATTTGTGCTAAATTTAATAGACAAGTAAGGGTCAAACTGAACAATGCTTGCAGAGAATAATGTCGATGAAGAACCATATTCAACTATTTCTTTTATTCCCATAGCCATCTCTAATAAATAATCATACTCATTATAAACAAATGCAGTACCATTATGTTCTTTTAAAAAAGAAAACAGTTCCCCTTTCCCTTTTTTTATTCCTTCTTCTCCGCCAAAACCCTCTAAATGTGCTTTACCACAATTTGTTATAATGCCATGTGTTGGCAATGTATATAAACAATAGCTTTCTATTTCTTTTTGATGGTTTGCCCCCATTTCTATCACAGCCATTTCAGCATCTTTTTTAATACTTAAAATAGTTAAGGGCACGCCAATATGATTGTTTAAATTGCCTTGTGTAGTATATGTTGTGTACTGAGTTTTTAAAACAGCACTAACCAATTCTTTAGTTGTTGTTTTACCATTGCTGCCTGTTATTGCAATAAAAGGAATGGTAAACTGTTGCCGATGGTATTTTGCTAATTGTTGTAAAGTATATAAAACATTTTCAACCAAAATAATTTTATCATTGCTTATACCTACTTGCTCATCTACCACGACAAAAGCAGCTCCATTATTCAAAGCTTCTAATGCAAATTGGTTACCATTAAAATTTTCTCCCTTTAAAGCAAAAAAAATACAATTTGATTCAATCTTTCTTGTATCGGTACAAATAATTGAATGATTGCAATAAATATGGTATAACTCTTCTATTTTCAAATTTATATTACATTTTATATCACAAAAATAAGCAGATTTAACACTGAAGATTTTGTTGATTTATTTGTTTGAAAAAATAAAATTTGGAAATACATGTACATACATGTATATTTGCATTTTAGAAATGAAATTAGAAAAAGCAATACAAAGTAGTAAATTTAAAAGTGAAGTGCAAAAAGCAGGGTTGAATATATTATATACAGCTTGGTGGTTAAAAACAGCAACATCCAAAGAATTAAAATTATTTGGCTTAACTCACGAACAATATAATGTATTAAGAATATTAAAAGGTAAGCATCCTGAACAAATGTGTGTTAAAGATATTGCTGGTAGAATGATTGAAAAAAACTCTAACGTACCCAGAATTATTGACAGATTGGTGGCAAAAAAATTAGTTAAACGAAGCCAATGCTGTAATGATGGAAGACAAACAGTAATGGAGTTAACTACACAAGGAATTTTAATTTTAAATAATTCGAATAATAAATTAGATACTTTGTTTGAAAATTTAATGTCATTAAATAATAAAGAAGCCCAAGCATTAAACCAACTACTTGAAAAACTAAGAGAAAACGAATTGTAATTTTTTTATAAAATTACATGTACATACATATATTTAAAAAACAAACAAAATGAAAACAGTTAAAAAAATTTATTCAGGAAAAGCAACCAATGTTGGCAGTATAAAAGTGCAAGAGTTGTTGCCATCTATAGATGGGTTTTTGGATCCCTTTTTAGTACTACATCATGGTATTGCCATTGCAGATGAAAATTTGCCTTTAAAAGAACAAGGTGTTGGCCCACACCCCCATAGAGGTTTTAGTCCTGTAAGCTTTATTTACAAAGGAGGCATTCATCATAGAGATAGTAGAAATAACAATAGTGTTGTGTACAAAGGTGGTGCACAATGGATAAATGCAGGTATGGGAATAATACACAGTGAAAGGCTTCCAGAAGATATATTAGCACATGGAGGTAAACAAGAGATAATTCAATTTTGGATTAATACACCTGCAAAATTTAAAATGCAACAACCAGCCTATTTTCCTGTTCCCTCTGAGGAAATGCCTACCATACATTCAGAAGATGGATTAACAACCTTAAGAGTACCTGCTGGAAAATTTGAAAATATAAAAGGTACTATTCCTACTTTTTCGGATGTTACTACTATAATGGGCGACATAAAAAAAGAAGGAACTTACAACTTTACTTTTAATACCCAACACAATAGTTTACTGTATGTATTAGAGGGCGAATTATTAGTGAATGAACAAACAAAAATATCCTCAAAACAATTAGCTGTTTTTAATAACGATGGGGAAATATTTACAATAAAAGCTAATGAAAATACTTTGTTTTTTGTTGCAAGTGGCGAACCATTAAATGAGCCAATTGCTGCACATGGACCATTTGTAATGAATACCCAAACAGAAATTTTAGAAGCTTTTAAAGATTATCAATTAGGCAAAATGGGCGTATTAATTGAAGAATAAAATTTAATTACATTATTTATACACTAAAAAAACAAACTATGTTAACTTACAAAATTGATGCTGCACACAGCGAAATTACTTTTAAAGTAAAACACTTAATGATTACCAATGTTACAGGTAATTTTACCAACTTCAATGCATCTTTAACAACCACTAAAGAAGACTTTAGTGATGCAGAAATTACTTTTGAAGCAGCAACCAATAGTATTAATACTAATAACGAACAAAGGGATGCACATTTAAAAAGTGATGATTTTTTTAATGCAGAAGCCTATCCAACCATGCATTTCAAATCTACAGCCTTTAACAAAAAAGCTGAAAACGAGTACATATTAGAAGGCAATTTAACCATTAGAGATATTACTAAACCAGTAGTATTAAATGTAGAATACAATGGCACAATGGTTGACCCATACGGGCAAACAAAAGCAGGATTTGAAATAACCGGTAAAATAAACAGAAAAGATTTTAATTTAAAATGGAGTGCTACTACCGAAGCAGGTGGAATTGTAGTTAGCGATGAAGTTAGATTACAATTAAGTGCACAAATGATAAAACAATAATCAAAATATTTATCTTAATTAATAAAAGTGTTTTATCCGTAAACAGCATCTTTGTTTAAAATTTTCTTAAAAAACTAGGTATAATGAATATTGAAATCATTAGTGGTAGCCCAAGAACAGAAAGTATAACCAAAAGGATAGCATTATTTTTAGATAAAGAATTTAAAAATAAATGTGACCATAATATTGGATTAATTGATTTAAGTAATTGGAATTTAGGCTTATTACAAGAAGTGTTTAAAACAGTAGATACTACACCAGACAAGTTTAAACCTTTGGCAGAAAGAATTTTTGCTGCCGATGCATTTGTATTAGTAACTCCAGAATACAATGGCAGTTACTCACCTGCTTTAAAAAACTTATTTGACCATTTTCCTAAACAAAGCAGAAAAGTTTTTGGAATTGTAACTGCTAGCACTGGTGCCCTTGGTGGTGCCAGAAGTAGTCAGCAAATGTTATTATTTGTACCAGCTTTATTTGGTATAACATCGCCATATTTATTAATAACGCCCCATGTTGATAAAAAGTTTGATGAAAATGGAAATCTGTTAGACCTTGCATTTCAATCAGCTATAAGTACATTTAAACAAGAGTTTTTATACTTAGCAGAAAGTGTACACAAAACAAAGAATTAAAGAAAGTGGCGGAGTTGTAACTTCGCCATTTTCTTTTCAATATTTACTTATGAGTGATGCTATAAAACATGAATGCGGTTTGGCTTATATAAGATTAAGAAAACCTTTTTCTTATTATCTTCAAAAATATGGTACAGCAATGTATGGGTTAAACAAGTTGTACCTTTTGATGGAAAAACAACATAATCGTGGGCAAGATGGAGCAGGAATTGCTATAGTTAAACTTAATACAGAAGCTGGTTATCCTTACTTACATCGTATAAGAAGCATTGCTCCACAATCTATTGCTGAAATTTTTGCTACAATAAATAACGACTTAAATGAAATAGAAAAATACCAACCAGATATTAAACAACACCCTGGCTTACTAAAAGGACATCTACCCATTTTAGGAGAACTTATGCTAGGACATTTAAGGTATGGTACACAAGGGAAAAATAATGTAGAATTTTGCCACCCTTTTATTAAAAGAAATATTCAACCAGGGAGAAACTTAGCCCTTGCAGGCAATTTTAACTTAGTAAACACCGATGAGTTATATGATTTATTAAACATTAAACCTGGCATATTTCAAAAGCAAAGCGATTTGGCTGCAATGATGGAAACCATTCATCACTTTTTAATAAAAGAAGATGAACAAAACCCCAATAATGCCAACATTGTAGCCCTTTTACAAAAAGCTATTAGCTTATTTGATGGTGGCTATACTATAGGTGGTTTAATTGGTAATGGGTATAGTTTTATATTAAGAGATGCTCATGGCATAAGGCCTGCTTATTATTTTATTAATGATGAATTTATTGTAGCTGCAAGTGAACGCTCTGCCATTAGAACTGTTTTTAACCTTAACGAAAAAGAAGTGTTAGAACTAATGCCAGCACATGCTTTAATAGTGGATAACGCAGGCAATTATACTATCCATAAAATTGTAGAGCCTAAAGAAAGAAGAGCTTGCAGTTTTGAACGTATTTATTTTAGTAGAGGAAGTGATGAAAAAATTTACAGAGAAAGAATTGCATTAGGGCATCAACTTAGTAAAACAGTTTTAGAAAGTATTGATTATAATTTAAAACAAACTATTTTTTCTTATATACCCAATACTGCAGAAGTTGCTTTTTATGGTTTAGTTAAAGGCATGGAAGAATATTTAAACAAAATAAAAGTAGATAGAATTTTAAGTTGGAATGGAAATTTTTCGCAAGAAAAATTAGAAGAAATGGTGAACAGAAAAATTAGGCAAGAAAAAATTGCCATTAAAGATGTAAAACTTAGAACATTTATTACCGAAGATAAAAGCCGTAATGAAATGGTACAACACGTGTACGATATTACTTATGGCACAGTAAAAGACAATGAAGATACACTTGTAGTAATAGATGATAGCATTGTAAGAGGTACCACTTTAAAGCAAAGTATTATTACCATGCTGGCAAGATTAAGGCCTAAAAAAATTATTATTGTATCGTCTGCCCCACAAATACGCTATCCTGATTGTTATGGAATTGACATGAGCAAAATGGGCGACTTTATTGCTTTTAAAGCAGCAATTGAACTTTTAAAGGAAAGAGGTTTAGAAGATATAATTATAAATGTGCAAACAAAAATTGTAGAGTTACAACGAAACAACCAATTACATACAGAAAATGTGGTTAAACAAATTTACAAACCATTTACACCGCAGGAAATTTCGAATAAAATTGCTGCATTAATTACACCACCTGCTTTACAAATTCCTATTCAGGTAATATTTCAAGATATTGAAAATTTACACAAAAGTTGCCCAACCAATACTGGCGACTGGTATTTTACAGGAAATTATCCTACACCAGGTGGTAACAAAGTATGCAACAAAGCTTTCTTAAATTATTTAGAAGGAAAAGATGTAAGAGGATATTAATTATTATATAACCTTATATCATAAAAATAGGCTGCAATTACTATTGCAGCCTATTTTATTATTAATTCCCTTTTTATTTATTCATGCTTGCCAAAAACTCTTCATTATCTTTTGTGCCTTTCATACGTTTAAGCAATTCATTCATTGCTTCTTCTGTATTCATATCGTTAATGTATAGGCGTAAAATATTCATACGTTGTAAAACATCTGGTTGCAATAATAAATCATCTCTTCTGGTAGAGGAAGAAACTAAATCAATAGCAGGAAATATTCTTTTATTTGCCAATCTCCTATCTAATTGCAATTCCATATTACCTGTTCCTTTAAACTCCTCAAAAATAACCTCATCCATTTTACTGCCAGTTTCTATTAATGCAGTTGCTAAAATTGTTAAAGAGCCGCCATTTTCAATTTTACGGGCTGCACCAAAAAACTGTTTTGGTTTTTGCATTGCATTTGCCTCTACACCACCACTTAGCACTTTACCACTACTTGGTGCAACTGTATTATGTGCACGGGCTAAACGAGTAATACTGTCTAAAAGAATTACAACATCATGCCCACACTCTACCAAACGTTTTGCTTTTTGTAAAGCAATGCTGGATACTTTTACATGTTTTTCTGCTGGTTCATCAAAAGTAGATGCTATCACTTCAGCCTTTACACTTCTTTCCATATCAGTAACCTCTTCTGGTCTTTCATCAATCAACACTACCATTAAATAACATTCAGGATGGTTGGCTGCAATGGCATTGGCTACCTCTTTAAGCAACATGGTTTTACCCACTTTTGGTTGAGCAACTATTAATCCACGTTGTCCTTTACCAATTGGTGTAAATAAATCCATTACACGTGTGCTGTAACTTTGTGGTGTAGTAAATAAATTTAATTTCTCAAAAGGAAATAAAGGAGTTAAATAATCAAAAGGTACACGGTCTCTTACTTCGTCTGGTCTTTTGTTATTGATGGCATCTACCTTCAGTAAAGCAAAATATTTTTCTCCTTCTTTTGGTGGCCTTACATAGCCTGTAACTGTATCGCCAGTTTTTAAGCCAAAAAGTTTTATTTGAGAAGGGGAAACATACACATCATCTGGGGATGAAAGATAATTATAATCGCTACTTCTTAAAAAGCCATAACCATCTGGCATCATTTCTAAAACACCTTCGCTTGTAATAACTCCATCAAATTCAATATTAAATGCCGGTTCTTTTTTATGAAAATGTTGTTTAGCAGGTGGTGTACTTTTAGTATTGTCTTCTGGTGTGTTTGTATTATCTTCTGTAGCCATTAACATTTTTTCAGCTAAGTTTTCTATAACAGTATCTGCAACTTGTTGTGTAGTAGCAACATTATCTGTGGGAACTACATTTTCATTTGTATCGGGCTTTTGTTTTTTAGGTTTTATATGCTTTCTTTCTACAACTCTTGGAGGTTCATTTACAATTTCTGCTTCTTCTGTAATGTTAGCTGTGGCAGTTTTCACTGCTTTACGAATTCTTTGTTTTTTAGGTTCTGCCTCTTTTGTTTCGCTGGCCTTTACTGCCTGGCTATCTAAAATTTTATAAATAAGATCTTGTTTGTCTAATTTTTTGGCATTGCTAATTTTTAGTTCTTCTGCTATATCTAATAATTCTGGTAATAGCATGTCGTTTAATTGCAAAATATCGTACATAATTTGTTATTGAGTAATAAAGTTTACAGGATTATTTTTTGAAAAATGAATTAATTTCAACGGTTAGTATAAAATAATTAAAATAATAAAAAAGGTTTGTGCTGCTTATTTTGTTTGGATAAGAAAGTAAACTGATATTTTTCTGGAGATGTTTTCTTTAGATTCTTTCAGCTCGTTTCTGATGCAATGTTAAGACAGAGTTGTTTTTTAAAAAAATTTTTTTTTTACTCTACTTCTGTCAATTATTTATTAAACACCTCTCAAGCTTATATTTGCCGTTGGTTGAATACTTGTTGCCAATTGAAAAAAAGTACAAGAGTGCGACGCAACAACTGTTGAATAGTGAAGTATATTTTGATACCCAAAAAATAAAATTATGTTTAACAAACGAATTAAAGTAAAAGAATTATTACAAATAGACGCCAAAGGACAAGAAGTTACTGTTATGGGTTGGGTGAGAACCTTTAGAAACAACCAGTTTATTGCATTAAATGATGGTAGCACAAATCAAAATATTCAAATTGTGGCCGAACTTGGTTTGCTGAATGAGGATTCATTAAAACGTATAACTACTGGAGCTTCTTTAAAAATTTGCGGCAAAGTTGTACCAAGTTTAGGAAAGGGGCAAATAGTTGAAGTTAAAGCAATAACAATAGAAGTTTTAGGAGATTGCGATGCCGAAAAATACCCTTTGCAACCCAAAAAACATAGCTTAGAATTTTTAAGAGAAATTGCACATTTGCGTTTTAGAACTAATACTTTTAGTGCAGTTTTTAGAGTGAGGCATGCTCTAGCTTTTGCTATCCATCAGTTCTTTAATGAACGTGGGTTTGTGTATTTACATACTCCTATTATTACAGCAAGCGATGCTGAAGGAGCAGGCGAAATGTTTAGAGTAACTACATTACCTATAGATGGTAGTGCAAAAAGAAATGACGAAGGTACTATTGATTTTACTGAAGACTTTTTTGGCAAAAGCACTAACCTAACTGTTAGTGGACAGTTAGAAGCTGAATTGGGGGCAATGGCTTTTAGTGAGGTTTATACTTTTGGGCCAACCTTTAGGGCTGAAAACAGCAATACTACAAGGCATTTAGCCGAGTTTTGGATGATTGAACCAGAAGTTGCCTTTAATGATATTGAAGATAATATGGATTTGGCAGAGAATTTTATTCAGTACATTATTAAATATGTAATGAATAATAATAAAGAAGACCTTGAAT
>JAIBAV010000095.1 GCA_019695015.1 Chitinophagaceae bacterium | reverse complement strand
ACCCAGCCTGTATTGGTGTTAATGCTCCTGCTAAAAAGCAAGCCATTAAAAGCAAAAAAGTTTTTACTGCCATAATTTTATATAAGTTGCTAAAATTATAATTTTAAAAATTAGTTTTAAAAAAAACAATAAAAAAACTGCCGTAAATTTATCGGCAGTTTTATAAAATAGTTATCTACTATTAAGCTAATTTGGCTTGTAATGCGTTATCTAAAGCATCTAAAAATTCTTCGGTATATAAATAATGTTCTCCATGTTTTACATTATTACCATGAATACAAACTGCTAAATCTTTTGTCATTTTACCACTTTCAACAGTTTCTATACAAACTTGTTCCAAAGCATGAGCAAATTTTATTAAATCATTGTTGTTGTCTAATTTACCTCTAAACTCTAAACCCCTCGTCCATGCAAAAATAGATGCAATAGGGTTGGTAGAAGTTGGTCTGCCTTTTTGATGCTCACGGTAATGCCTTGTAACTGTTCCATGTGCAGCTTCTGCTTCCATAATCTTTCCATCAGGGGTAACTAATGTAGATGTCATTAAACCTAAACTACCAAAACCTTGAGCTACTGTATCGCTTTGTACATCTCCATCATAATTTTTACAAGCCCATACAAAATTGCCATTCCATTTTAAAGCACTAGCAACCATATCATCAATTAAACGATGCTCGTAAGTAATGCCTGCTGCTTCAAATTTTGATTTAAATTCTTGCTGATAAATTTCTTCAAAAATATCTTTAAACCTGCCATCATATTTTTTAAGAATAGTATTTTTAGTACTTAAATATAATGGCCATTTTTTTTGTAAAGCAGTATTAAAGCAACTTCTGGCAAAGCCAATAATGCTTTCATCTGTATTATACATGGCTAATGCAACACCATCGCTTTTAAAGTTAAATACTTCATGTTCTATTACATTCCCGTCTTCTCCTTCAAACTTAATGGTTAATTTACCTTTTCCTTTGGTTACAAAATCTGTTGCTCTATATTGGTCTCCAAAAGCATGTCGGCCAATACAAATTGGTGCTGTCCAGTTTGGAACTAAACGAGGTACATTGTTGCAAACAATTGGCTCACGAAAAACCGTACCATCTAAAATATTTCTAATAGTACCATTGGGGCTCTTCCACATTTGTTTTAACTTAAATTCTTCAACCCTTTGTTCATCTGGTGTAATAGTTGCACATTTAATACCAACACCATACTGTTTTATTGCATTGGCTGCATCAATTGTTACTTGGTCGTTAGTTGCATCTCTATATTCAACTCCTAAATCGTAATATTTAATGTCAACTTCAATGTATGGAAGTATTAATTTGTCTTTAATAAATTTCCAAATTATTCGTGTCATCTCGTCGCCATCTAATTCTACTATTGGATTAGCAACTTTAATTTTAACTGCCATAATATTATAATTTATTTTTAAAGGTTTGCAAATGTAGTATATAAATAGATTGCACTTAGAATCTTAAATAATAATATAAAAAAAGCCACTAAAAAAATCAGTGACTTTATTTTATTCCTGTTTAAAACAAGAAAGCTGTATTTACCTTTCCCTTATTTCTTTTGTCTTCTTGCAGGAAAATTGTTTCCTGTTTTTCCAAACTTAGTGCTTTCTGGACCTCCATAATGTGTCATTGCACAACGGAAACCAATGGTACTGCTGCTTTGTGTTTCTTCTAAAAATCTTCTTGCACCTGGGCTTAGCCAATATGGTCTATCATTCCAACTACCTCCCTTTACTACTCTAGATTTATCAGAAACTAATGTTGTTGTACCATAGTTATAAACTGCACTTCTACCATCAGCTATTTGGTCTCCATCTAAATAATCTATAGCATAAGATTTTTGGTAGTTTCTGCGTTTTCTTAATACGCTATCTGGCTCGTTAACCATAACTACTCTTCCTAATGAATCTTTTTGCATTTCGCCAGATGAATCTTTTTTAACTTTTTGGAAAACGTTACCTCTATAATAGTTAAAATCTTCTCCTTCTAAACTTGTTAATGGTCTGTAAACATCGGCAACCCACTCACTTACGTTACCACTCATATTATAAATTCCAAAACCATTAGGATAAAAAGAATTAATTTCTGCAGGTATTGCAGAACGGTCATTTAAACCACCTGCAACTCCCATGTTATCACCAGAACCTCTTTTAAAGTTTGCTAAGAATGCTCCTTGAAAAGCACCTCTTTTTGTAGAACGTAAGTTGTCGTAACCTGCATTTCTCCAAGCATAAACTTGTTTGTTACCTATAACTTCTTCGCCTCTGGTTTTTTCATTTCTACGTTTTTGAGGGTTTTCCATAATGTAGCCATAAGCTGCATATTCCCATTCAGCTTCAGTTGGTAAACGATAATCTCCATATAAAATACCATCATCAAATTTAGCCTGACGAGGTTGGCCTTTAGAATCTTTTAAAGGAGAGCCTTTGCTTGGAGGTGTTTTAGGATTATATAAGCCTAATAAATATGCTTTTGTATTAAAGTTATCTTCGCCAACATTATTCATGCCGCCTTTGGCATAATCTTTTGCATTAATGATTTTTTTATCAATTAAAGCTTTTTCGTTAACTCTATCGGTACGCCAAATACAAAAATCACGAGCTTGTTTCCAAGTAACACCTACTACTGGATAATAGTTATAACTTGGGTGGCTAAAATAATACTCAACGTATGGTTCATTATAAGATAATTCACTTCTCCAAACAAGGGTATCTGGTTTAATATCTTCCATTAATTGAATATATTTATCATCTTCCCCAAAGGTATTTTGCATCCAAAAAATATACTCACGATAGTGTACATTCGCTACTTCTGTTTTATCAATAAAGAACGAGTTTACTGTAATACGTTTTGGGATATTATTCCAATCTCCCATTACATCTTCTTCAGTAGCACCCATTGTAAATGTACCACCTTGAACAAACACCAGTCCAGGTGCTGTTTTAATATTTTTTGGCTTTGCTACCGTAAAGCCTCCATTCTTTTTATCATTGTAAGCCCAGCCGGTTACATCTGACTTTTGTTGTTTCTTTTTAAAAGAATTACAAGATGCTAAGATGCCAAGTGTTGCAACTAGCAATGCAGAATTTTTAAGCCCTGTTAAGATTCGCATTTTTGAAAGTTTGAGTGTACTAAAACGTTGATTTTAAAAAAATATTGTCTATTTAAGAGTTGCGAATATAAAAGTAATTATTGAATTATTTCTAAACTACAACTAAAAATAATTTAACAAATTTATTTAGCATTGATTTACAAGCAAAAATTTTAAAAAAATACTACTTTCCCTGTAAATATTTTTGGCGAAATGGTATAAATTTAATTTCGAAAAAAGTATTGATTGTCAATCACTTATTTTTTAGACTCTATAATATTTGAGGTTAAGTTTTTGAAAAAATGATTACATATATATAAAAAAACCCTGAAATGTTTCAGGGTTTTAGCAACAATTACTTTAAAATGTATTTTATTTAACTAAAGTAAGTTCATCAATTATGTGTTTTGCTCCACCTACTTTTTCTATACACCATAATACATAACGAACATCAACACATATTGTACGGTTTAGTTCTTTATCAAATGCTAATTTGTGGCTTAAGGCTTCGGAATTGCCATCAAATGCCAATCCAATTAAATTGCCTTTTGCGTCTATTACTGGGCTTCCAGAGTTACCACCTGTAATATCATTAGTAGTAATAAAGTTAACCACAATATCGCCTAATTTTTTATCGGCATAGTCTCCAAAATCTTTGTTTTTATAAAGCTCAAGTAATTTAGCAGGCAAATCAAATTCATAATCGCCTTTTTTATATTTAGCTACTGTACCTGCTAAAGTGCAATAGTAATCGTAAGTTACTGCATCTTTTGGTTTATAGCTTTTTACATTACCATAAGAAACACGCATGGTAAAATTTGCATCTGGATAAGTTCCATTCATTTTAGTTGGGTTCATTTCAAATAAACCTTTCATGTACAATCTTCCTAAATCATTGTTCTTGTTTACAAAATCTGTGTATTTGGGTGCATAATTATCTGAATAGTTGCTAATAAAGGCTTTTGCTACTTTGTAAGCAGGGTCTTCTACAATATTAATTGCACTTGGTTTTTCCATAAATGCTTTCCATTTTGCATCATCAAAAGCCATTGTGTTTTCAAACACATCTGCTGCAAACATTTTATAAGGGTTTTGCTCAATATCGTTGTAATTATTAAACAAATCTTCGTAAAAACCTTTTGGATGTTGGCTTTTATCTATATTGCTATAAAACATAGAAACTACGGTTGCTAATATTTGCTGATCGCTTTTTTTGTTTTCATCTTCTAAGAATTTTTTTCTTGCTTTATCAGCAGCATCCATTGCTTTTTTAATTTCTTCCGGATTATAATCTTTTCTTGCTAATCTTCTTTCTAAGCTTGCCCAACTTGATACATAAGCAACTAATGGGCTTCCAAAAATTCCTTCGTTTAAATATTGTCTTCCTTTAGCAAAAGGTGTCCATGCATTATAGTTAGCTTCATAATCGCTAAAAATATTTTTATATTCTGCTTTATCTTTTGCCCATTCTATAAATGCAGCTTCATCTTTTTGCTTTGCACCATAAGTATCAAATTTTAAGAGTTGTCTTGTTTCTCCATCAAAAAATTTCCAGTAGTTGGCAATACTTGCATAACGGCTGGCTAATTGTAATTTTACGGCAGCATCATTTTTCATTTGGTTATACATGTATTTTAATCTTTCTGCTCTTAATGCTACTAAAGATGGATTATTGATATCTGTTGCAAGCTTAACACCATAAGATGTTTCATATCTGTTTGTACCGCCTGGGTAGCCAAAAATCATGCTATAATCACCATCCTTAATTCCTTTAATGCTTACAGGTAAATGATACTTTGGCTTTAATGGTATGTTGTTAGCATTATAGTTTGCTGGTGAACCATCTGCATTTGTATAAACACGAAAAACAGAAAAATCGCCTGTATGGCGAGGCCACTCCCAATTATCTGTATCGCCTCCAAATTTTCCAATACTTTCTTGTGGTGTACCTACTAGGCGAATGTCTTTAAACACATCATACACAAAAACAAAAAACTGATTTCCCTTGAACATACTAGCTACAACTGCATCTTTAAATTCGCTTGTGCCAACTATTTCTTTTACAATTTTAGCAACTACTTCTCTATACTTTTTATCTCTTTCGGCTCCTGATAAATTTTTAAGTTCTGCATTAATTTTTTCTGTTACATCTTCAATTCTGTTTAAGAACTTAACACTTAAATTAGTGGATATTTCTTTGCTTTTATCTGCTGCCCAAAATCCATCTCTTAAGTAGTTTGCCTCTACTGTACTTGCAGTAGCAATTGCACCATAACCACAATGGTGATTGGTAAAAATTAAACCTTGGTTGCTTACTATTTCACCTGTACAACCTCCACCAAAAATAATAATAGCATCTTTTATAGATGATTTATTAATACTATAAAGCTGTTCTGGTTTTAGCTTTAAGCCTTTTTTAACCATATCCTTATAAACTTGTTGCCCCAATAACATTGGTAGCCACATGCCTTCATCTGCATAACTACGAAATGCAGTTAAAGCAAACACTAGAGAAACAATTATTTTTTTCATATTGCAAATTTTATTGCGGCAAAGTAATAAATAATGTGTTTTTAAAAATTTGTTTTTAAAAAGAAATTTTTAATTAATATATAAATGGTAAGTAAATTGGATGAATTAGTATATAATTTAAGCCTTTGGATGGGCTTTTTTAAATATATCTTTCAATTGTTCTATTGTATTATGTGTATAAACCTGTGTTGCTGCAAGGCTGCTATGGCCAAGTAGCTCTTTTACTGCATTTAAATCGGCACCACTATTCATTAAATGGGTTGCAAAACTATGCCTTAATACGTGAGGGCTTCTTTTTTGAACAGTGGTAACCATGCTTAAATATTTTTTTACCATGGCATATACACTGCGTGGTTGTAATGCTGTACCTTTTTCTGTTACTAATAATTGTGGAACTTGCTTTATAGCTTCTGGTTTTAAACTTATATATTCTTTTATATCACTTAAAAGTTCTTTAGATATAGGAATAATTCTCTCTTTATTGCCTTTGCCTAATACTTTAATATGCTGATAATAAAAATCAATATTTACAGTTTTAAGTTGTATTAATTCACTTAGCCTAATACCTGTATGATAAAATATTTGAAGTACTAATTGTTCTGTTTTACCTTTCCAGTTATTGGTAAACTCTACATGATTAAATAAGGTTTCTAAATTATTTTCTTGAACAAAAACCGGTAGTCTTTTGCTAATTTTTGGAGCTACCACTGTGGACATTGGCGTTTGCGTAATTATTTGATTTTTTAGTAAATGCCTGAAGAAAGTTTTTAAGGAAGAAATTTTTCTGTTTAATGATTTTGCCGATAACTTTTCATCTCCTTTTAAACAAGCCAGCCAGCTTCTTATCATCATGGAATTAATAGATTGTACAGTTGGACTATCGTATTGGGCATTTATATATACAAAAAACTGTTCCAAATCGGTTTGGTAGGCTATCACTGTATGCAATGAATAGCGTTTCTCAAATTTTATATAATTAAGAAAATCTACAATAGTGCTATTCTGTTGAGTTACTTGCATAAAAAAAGTAGCTCAAGTTAGTGTAACTAAAGCTACTTAAATATGTTTGGGTATAAATGTTTTACTACCCTTCTATTTTTCCACTAGCTATTTGTTGCTTGTAGATTGCTTTTAAAACCTCGCCTCTGCGTTTTACAGAAGGTTTAGTAAAAGTTTGACGTTCTCTTAATTGTAACAAAGTTTTACTTTTTTCAAACTTTTTCTTGTACTTTTTTAGAGCTTTGTCTATGTTTTCGCAATCTTTAGAATCAATAATTAGCATATTTATATACCTCCTTTAATGATGAAATGGGGTGCAAATATACTAGCTTAGTGCATAATACCAAATATTTTATAAATGTATTATAGCAATTAGTATAGTTTTACAGCTATTAAAAGCATTTTTAAATAAGAAGTATTTATAAAAATGTTATTACAAACTATATTAAAATATATTTATAAAAAAAGTTGGCTTATTGTTTTAATAGGAATAAGTATTGCTTATTTTCCTTTAATAAGCTCTATAATGTCTATTAAAAACGATAGCTGTGTATTGTCTTATCCTATATTTTACTTTTTCAGTAACCAGTTAAATAACGACATTATTCCTTTTTGGCATTTTAATATGCATTTTGGCTTTGCCCTTTATGCCGATCCTGGAACTCCTTTCTTAAATCCAATATTTTGGTTGTTTGCGTTGGCAAACAGTTCTATTTACACCTATGTACTATATATTTTATTTCATATTGTATTGGGTTCAATTGGTATGTTTTTACTAGGCAAACAATTAGGTTTTGAGCAAAAAACAAATACAATTCTTGCAGTTGCTTATATTGCTGGTGGTTATTTTGTTGCACACTTGCAACACTCCAACCATATTATTGAATGTACCTACTTGCCTTTTGTAATTAATTTCTTATATGCTTTATTTAAAAAGCCCAATTTAAAAAACACTTTATTATTGGGTTTATTCTTGTATTTGTTCACCATTAGTGGTTACCCTGGTTTTGCAATTGGTATGCCTTACTATATTATTATACTTGGAATTGGCTATATAATTAATCAATCTTATAAAAAAAAATTTCCAGAAAAGCTTCGAGCAATGGGGTTGTTTTGTATAAGTGTTGCAATTGCAATTATTTTATGCCTGCCTTTTTTATATGCACTCTATACGAATATGGAAAATTTTCAAAGGGCATCTACTTTTAGTGGTAATAGTTATTTGTTTGAAGGTGGGGCAAGCCCTGTTTTAGGTTTTGCAAGTTTTATTTTACCATTAGCAAGTGTTGTCAAAAATAGCCCTTTCTTATCGTCTGATATGGCTTGGAATAATATGTATATTGGTATTGTAGTTTTAATATTCTTTTTAGCATCTATTAAATACAAAAACTTATTTATTATTCTTCCTCATTTAATGGCTATTGCTTTCTTTTTAGATATTTCATTTGAAGGACAAATAAAACAGCTATTCTTTAAACTTCCATTATTAAATTTTTTACGCTACAATGGTGGGTTAAGAATTTATGCTATGCTTAGCATGATAATTGTTGCAGGATATACTATTAATAATTTTTTTATTACTGAAAAATTAGATACTAAAAGGTTAGTTACCATCATTAAAATATTATTTATAATAGTTAGTGCTGTTTTAGTTACCACAATAATTTACAGTTTAATTAATCATTCTTTTATTTTTAATAATGAAGGAAGTTTAGCAAAAAAAATTTTACACATCAATCTTTCTCAGGCAATTATTTTACAAAGTGTTTATGTATTAATTGTATTATTTTTTTTTAAAAAATGGATCAATAACAAAAGAAGTGTATTGCTTATTGCTTTAGTAGATATAATTATTTGCTTTTGGGTAAACCTACCCTTTTCTGGTTTAAGCATTAAAAGTATGCCAACCATAACAAGAGATATAGAAGCTTCTTCAAAATTTATTAATGAGCAACAAAGTTTTACTATTCAAACCGATTCTGTTTTAAAACCTGCTATAAACCATGTTGTTTATGCACCTGCATTATTAAGTAATAAAGTTGGGGTAATTCCGCCTCATGCTTATCCATCTGGTAAAAAAACATATTTTGAGTTTATAGAAAAAAATGGCTTAAACTATTTCAATAATAAACCTACTTGTTTTTTACAATCTAAAAATACAGTTGCTTTACCTTACACTATTAATGCAGAGAGTATAAAAATTGAATGTAGCACCACCCAACAAGATACTTTAATAATTTTTCAAAACTTTGATAAAAACTGGAAAGCATACAGCAATAATAACATGCTAACCATAACACAATGGAAAAACAATTTCATGCAAATTATTCTGCCTGCAAACACCAAAAACATTCAATTAATTTATAACGATAATGCTATAAACAAATTACTTTTTGTGCCTATAATTGGCTTATTAACTATACTATTTATTTTACTTTATACTTATAAAAAAAATAATTAACTAAAACAAATTGCAAACTAATGTTTACCGGAATTATTGAAACCACTGGTGTAATTAAACAAATTATTAAACAAAATAGCAACCTCACATTTGTTATTGAAACCAAATTTACTAACGAATTAAAAGTTGATCAAAGCATTGCACACAATGGTATTTGCTTAACCGTAGAAAAAGTAGAAAACAACTTACATACAGTAACAGCAATTGAAGAAACAATTAATAAAACTACTATTGCAAGTTGGAAAATTGATGACATTATTAATATTGAAAGATGCTTAAAAGTTAATAGTAGGATTGATGGACATTTTGTACAAGGGCATGTTGATACTACTGCAGTTTGCTGTGAAAAATTAGACATTAATGGTAGCTGTACTTTTACTTTTAGTATTGCAGAAAAATTTGCTAATTTAATAATTGAAAAAGGCTCTATTTGTGTAAATGGTATTAGCCTTACATGTTTTAATGTTACTAAAAATAGTTTTACTGTTGCTATTATACCTTATACTTTTACCAATACAAATATGCATTCAATTACTGTTGGCAATTATGTAAATATTGAGTTTGATGTATTAGGTAAGTATATTAACAGAGCTAAAGAATTAGGCAGTTAATAACTATAAATTGTAACTCCTTTGGATGTTAAGGTATAAAAATAACCATTACTTTGAATTAGCTTTTGTACGTCTTTTAAATTAATATTAAAGTGCCGTTTATGTAGTAATGGCAAGGTTGGTTGCAACCACAAAAGCTCTTGATGGTTATGTCCAAACAAAGTTTTATTGATTACCTGTACATCTGACCAATTTTTTTCCATTACTTTAGTTTTTAAAGCACCATAATAATCAAAAATTAACCAGCCAAAGTTTTTGCTATACAAGTATAACAAACCATCTTTATCTATTATGTTGGTAGGTAAAATAGCTTCATCAAACAACATTCTAAAGCTGGTAGATGTAGTTAGTAGTTTGCCAAAATCATCAATTTTTTTTATAGAGGCATCTAACTCATCATAAACCCAAATAGTATTATCATAACCTTGTGCAATGCATGCAGCTTGTTGAATATTTATTGCTCTTAAGTCGATAGTTTGTTTTTTGCTTAGAAATCTATCTAAAATAGTTATTGTAGAAAATGCTTTATAAAATACCAATATTTTCAAAGGGTTCGAAACATCAATAAAATCAATGGTTCCAAAATGTTTAATATCATTAAAAACAGCAACACTATCCAAATTGGAGTTTAGCTTTTTTATTTGATTGGTGGCAGAAATTAAATAAATGTTTCCTAAATTATCTACATAACAATTCGTAAAACTGCCAGGTATTGTTTGTTCAATATTTAAATTTAATAATGTATCGTTTGCATAACTTTTATTAAAGTAAAAACTAATAACAATTATATAAACAAAAACTAGTTTTCCCATTTTTTCAGTTCAAGAGTTTCATTATTTAACACTACATAGGTAAAGTTATTAATCCAATCTCCTAGGTTTACATAGTAGCTATTTTCTATAGCAAGTTTTATTGGATAATGTCTATGCCCAAAAATAAAATAATCTATTGGCTGTTTTTGTAATTGCTCTTTACTATAAATAAATAACCATTCATTTTCTTCTCCTAAAAAATGAGCATCTGCAGTACCTGTTTTTTCTCTACTTTTTCTACTAAAATAATTTGCTAACCCTATGCCCCATGTGGGATGCAAAATACCAAACATCCATTGGCAAATTTTATTTCTAAATATTTTTTTTAAAAATTTATAGCCCTTATCTCCTGGCCCTAAGCCATCGCCATGAGCTATATATAATTTTTTACCAAATCGTTCTGTAATAATAGGTTCAAAATATACTTTAATGTTTAGTTCGGTTTTAAAGTAATCTTTCATCCACATATCGTGGTTGCCTACAAAAAAATGTATTACAATGCCACTATCTGTTAGCTCAGCTAACTTTCCTAAAATTCTTGTAAAGCCTTTTGGTACAGTATTTTTATACTCAAACCAAAAATCAAACATATCGCCCAATATAAAAACTTCAGTTGCATTATTTTTAATGCTATCTAAAAAAGCAACTATCTTTTTCTCTCTTAAAAGGCTGTCAGAAAAATTTGGGGCTCCTAAATGAAAATCGGATAAGAAGTAAATATTTTTAGCAGTTGCTTGTGTCATTAACTGCCTTTTTGTTGTTCAGAAAAAAATTGAAGTACATCGCCACTTTCAATAATTTGTTTTCCGTTTACTTCTCCATTAAACCAATAAACCCATGCTTCTGTAGCTACATTTTCAAAGTAAACAATAGTCTTTTCTCTATAGTATAAAGGCTTTTCATTTTCTTCTGCATAAACACCTTCATAATCATCTAACTGAGCAATGGCAAAACTAAATTCATCTTTATTAATTATTGTATAAAGTTCTCCTGTAATAAATTTATTATTGGCTGTGGGCTTGGCTACAGGAAAATTGCCCATATTAAACAACAATCCTTTTGCTTTTGCATTATTTGAAACTAATGAAAAATACCTGCTCACATAATTGTAAGCCGGATTTTTAAACCCTTTTCTTAAGGAACCATACACAAATAAATTAAAAACTGTTTGCATAATGCTAAGATACAAGCAGTAATTATATAATACAAATTACTAACTCAAAATCCACTCTACTTCTCCAAAAGCAAGTTGTTGCTCAATACCATTGTTTACAACTAAAAAGCCAGTTTTAGTAACTTTTTTAATAGTGCAATTAAATAATAAGTTGTCTTTTTTAAGTTTTACAACTTCGTTTAGCTTAAATAAATTTTTATTATAATCATTTATTAACCCATTTGCATCCTTGTTTATTAATGATTGAAACCTTTTCTCCAAACAAAAACACAATTCTTTAGAAAGTAATAAAGCATCATACTTTTTATTAGTTACTAATGCCAGCGATGTAGCTTTTGATAGAGTAGAATCAAAATTGATTTGATTAATGTTAATTCCAATGCCAACAACAGCCCATTGTAGCTTATTGCCTTTAACTTTATTTTCAATTAAAATGCCTGCTATTTTACTATTATCTATATAAATGTCATTAGTCCATTTAATTTTTATGCCATTCTGTACATATTTACTCAAAAAATCAAAAACAGATAATGCAGCCCAAGCACTTAATAAAAACTGATTACGTACACTAAGCCAATTAATATCTAATATAACCGATAGTATAATGTTATTGCCTGTTTCAGAATGCCAGCTTTTACCCCTAGTTCCTTTACCATTTGTTTGATTATGAGCAAAATAGGCTGTACCATGTTCTGCCACTTTTGCCTGAATTTGTTTCATGGCATAAGTATTGGTACTATCAATTTCTGCTAATTCAATAAAAGTATT
>JAIBAV010000123.1 GCA_019695015.1 Chitinophagaceae bacterium | reverse complement strand
TTATTAGTACAGGGTATTAAATTTTTTGCAATACTATTTTCAAAAGAAAGAAGAAAAGATTTTTTTAAATACATTTTACAAACAGCTAAAAAAGCTCTTTGGCTAATTATTTTTTTTCAAATTCTTTGGGGAATGAATTATTATAGAATTGGCGTTACCCATCAACTAAACATACCAAAAAATGATTACACTAAAGAAGATGTAGAAAGCCTGGTTTGTGATTTAGTTCAAAAATTAAATACTATACGACCAGCAATTGGCAGAAATGAATTACCACAACCTTCTTTCGAAAATATAATAGAAGAAAGTATTTTACTACACGATAGCTTAAGAATGAAAAATAATTTACTTAACTATAAAAAAGCTTCTGTTAAAAAAAGTATATTCAGCAAATATGGACATTATATAGGGTTTGTAGGATATTATAATCCTTTTACTGCCGAGGCTCAATTAAGTGTAGATGTACCCAAAGTATTAGCACCTTATATTGTTTGCCACGAAATTGCTCACCAATTAGGATATGCAGCAGAGGATGAAGCAAATTTTGTAGGTTATTTATCTTGTAGCCAAAGTAACAATCCGTATTTTAAGTACTCGGTTTATTTAGATTTATATAGGTATGCAGCAATTGAGTTATTAATGATGAATGAAACCAATACCCATAAATGGGAGCTGGATACCTTGGTTCAAAATGATTTAAAAGATATACGAAAATTTTTTCTGGCAAAAGCAAATAATATATCTCCAACCTTTTCAGCTATTTATAACCAATATTTAAAAGCCAATAGGCAAAGCAAAGGGTTAAGTAGTTATAATAATGTAATAGGGTTATTAATTAGTAAAAAGAAAAAGTATGGTAATATTTAGAATAGATTATTATTTTATTTGGTTAGATGTAAATAATTTATTTTCACTTAATACATTTGCACCTTTACATTGCCCAGGTGTTGAAATTGGTAGACAAGCCACTTTGAGGTGGTGGTGTTCGAAAGAACGTGCAGGTTCAAATCCTGTCCTGGGCACTAATAATCTTAAAATCAGCTATCTTAAGTGTATTTTTAAAATTATTTCTATTATTTCAATAAATACACTTACTTTTGCACTCCCAAAAAGATCTTTTTAAATAAGAATGATTGAAAGCAATGAATAATTGCGATATGGGAGTTCATCAAATGATGAACGTTATTACCAATTAAATCTAAAAAAATGGCAAAAGAAATCTCCGGATTTGTGAAGTTGCAGGTAAAAGGTGGTCAAGCCAATCCTGCACCTCCAGTAGGTCCAGCCCTTGGTTCTAAGGGTGTAAACATTATGGAGTTCTGCAAACAATTTAATGCAAGAACTCAAGATAAAATGGGAAAAGTTGTTCCTGTTTTAATTACAGTATATGCAGATAAGTCTTTCGACTTTGTTATTAAAACTGCACCAGCATCAATTCAGTTAATGGAAGTAGCAAAAGTTCAAAAAGGAAGTAAAGAAAGTAACCGTGTAAAAGTGGGTAAAGTAAATTGGCAACAAATTGAAGCCATTGCTTTAGACAAAATGCCAGATTTGAACTGCTTTACTAAAGAAAGTGCTATGAAAATGGTTGCAGGTACAGCACGTAGCTTAGGTTTAACAGTAGAAGGTAACGCACCTTGGGAAAATTAAATTATTCACCATTAAAATAAATTAAAATGTCATTGACTAAAAAAAGAAAAGTAGCCAATACAAAGGTGGATAAAAACAAAGTTTATTCCCTTAAAGAGGCTTCAACACTAGTAAAAGAAATTAATTGCACAAAATTTGATAGTTCAGTTGATTTACATATTCGTTTAGGAGTAGATCCTAAAAAAGCAGATCAACAAGTACGTGGTACAGTTTCCTTACCACATGGTACTGGTAAAACAAAACGTGTGTTGGTTTTATGTACTCCAGATAAAGAAGCAGATGCAAAAAATGCGGGTGCTGATTTTGTAGGATTAGATGAGTTTATTGCAAAAATTGAAGGTGGTTGGACAGATATTGATGTAATTGTTGCTACCCCTTCTGTAATGCCTAAAATTGGTAAATTAGGTAAAGTATTAGGTCCTCGTAACTTAATGCCAAATCCTAAAACCGGCACTGTAACAAACGATGTTGCTGCTGCTGTAAATGAAGTTAAAGGTGGTAAAATTGCATTTAAAGTAGATAAAACAGGTATTGTTCACGCTTCTATCGGTCGTGTTTCTTTCGCTCCTGATAAAATAGCTGAAAATAGTACCGAACTTATTAATGCTATATTAAAATTAAAACCAGCTACTGCTAAAGGTACTTACTTAAAAGGAGTAAGCATGGCTAGCACAATGAGCCCTGGTATTACATTAGACACAAAATCATTATCTAACTAAAGCCTGTGGATTATACTTTAAAAGTATAAAATGAAATGGGTTTATAATAAAACTTAGTTATGACTAAAGAACAAAAAAATCAAGTGATTGAAGTTTTAAAAGAAAAATTCAATCAATATAATAACTTCTACATTACAGATACTGAATCGTTAAGTGTAGAACAAGTTGGTAAATTACGTAAAGCTTGTTTTGATAAACAAGTTGAAATGAAAGTAGCAAAAAATACTTTAATTAAAAAAGCATTAGAAAGTTTAGATGGCGAAAAATATGCAGGTGTTTATGAAAGCCTACATAATGTTACTGCTTTAATGTTTAGTGAAAACCCAAAAGAACCTGCTGTTATCATTTCATCTTTCCGTAAAGGAAGCAATGGCGAAAAACCAACATTAAAAGCTGCATTTATTAATGGTGATGTTTACAGTGGCGATAATCAATTAAAAGCTCTAACTCAAATTAAAACTAAAAATGAGCTTATTGGCGAAGTAATTGGTTTATTACAATCTCCTGCAAAACGTGTGTTGGCTGCTTTATTGCACCACCACGAAAAACAAGCTGGTGCTGCTGTTGCAGAATAATAAAAATTAAATAACCAATGTCTCTGAGGTTTAAATGAGGCAAATTTATTAACCATTCCGCTGGAGATAAAACGATGAAAGCGGTTAAAACTTAAAAATATGGCAGACGTAAAAAACTTAGCTGAACAATTAGTAGGCTTAACAGTAAAAGAAGTACAAGAATTAGCAGATGTGTTAAAATCTGAGTATGGTATTGAACCAGCTGCTGCAGCAGTTGTTGTTTCTGCAGATGGTGGTGGCGGTGCTGCTGCTGTTGAAGAAAAAACAGCATTTGATGTAATTTTAGTTAATGGTGGTGCAAGCAAATTAAACGTTGTTAAAATTGTAAAAGAGTTAACAGGTTTAGGTTTGAAAGAAGCTAAAGATTTAGTGGATGGTGCTCCAAAACCAATTAAAGAAGGTGTAAGCAAAGCTGAAGCTGATGACTTAGTAGCTAAATTAAAAGAAGCTGGTGCTGAAGTTGAAGTAAAATAATTACTTCTTTTCTAATAGAATTAAATAGTCGTAACTGTAATGGTTACGACTATTTTCTTTAATACACTTTATTTATTCTATTTTATCTTTTAGTTTTTGTTTAAAA
>JAIBAV010000162.1 GCA_019695015.1 Chitinophagaceae bacterium | reverse complement strand
AACGAATACCACCATCTGCAATAACAGGAATATTTTTTTTCTTCAAAGCATTACTTGCTTCCATAACTGCTGTAAGTTGTGGAACCCCTGCACCTGCAACTATACGAGTTGTGCAAATACTACCTGGGCCAATACCAACTTTAACACAATTAGCACCTGCATTAGCTAATGCCAATGCCCCTTCTGCAGTACCTACATTGCCTGCAATAATTTGTAGTTTTTTAAAATTTTTTCTTAATGCTTTTAAGGCTTCTATTACTCCTTTGCTGTGCCCATGAGCACTGTCTAAGGTAACAATATCAACTCCTACATTCATTAAAGCATCGGCACGTTGCATTAAATCGTTTGTGATGCCTAATGCTGCACCAACCAATAAACGACCATAGTTATCTTTTACTGCATTAGGGTGATTGGTAAGTTGCAAAATATCTCGATACGTAATTAGCCCAACTAATTTGCCTTGTTTGTTTACTACTGGTAGTTTTTCAATTTTATATTTTCTTAAAATTATTTCTGCCTTTTTTAAATCTGTTCCTTCGGGGGCTGTAATTAACTTTTCGTTAGTCATTACATCGGTAACTTTTCTTTTTTTATCTGTTTCAAAACGAAGGTCTCTGTTAGTAAGAATTCCAACAAGTTTACCTTGATTATCTATAATTGGAATTCCTCCAATTTTATTTTCTTTCATTAACTTCAAAGCATCGCCAATAGTAGAATTGGTTGTTAAGGTTAATGGGTCTATAATCATTCCACTTTCACTTCTTTTAACTTTTCTAACTTGTTCTGCCTGTTTTTCAATGCTCATATTTTTGTGCAGAATGCCCAAACCTCCTTCTCTTGCTAAAGCAATAGCAAGATTAGCTTCTGTAACTGTATCCATTGCTGCCGAAAGCAAAGGAATATTTAATACTATTTCTTTAGTAAGGTGAGAATGTAAATTAACTTCTCTTGGTAAAACCTGGCTATATGCAGGTAATAAAAGTACATCATCAAAAGTTAAACCATCAATAAAAACACGATTAACTTTATTTTTTGAAAGTGAAGGTTTTATTGTTGCCATGTGCAAAATTAACGGCTCAAAAGATATGTAACAAATGAAGTTTGGATTTAATTAAAAAACTGACTTTTTAGATTTTAAAACTTTCTTTGACAATATTACTCTCCTACTAATACAAATCCAGCCCATATTGTTGGGTCTTTGTATTTGGCTTTTAATGTTAATTGTGCTTTTCTAAAAGCTGAATAATAAGAATCTCCTTTAAAAAAATTACTATAAAAAAGTTGCATCAATTCTGCAGTTTCAGTATCAGGAACTTCCCATAAGCTCAAGAGTAATTTATTTACCCCAGCCATTTTAAATGCACGCTACAAACCATACACACCTTCGCTTCCATTAATATCTCCTAAAGCTGTTTGGCATGCACTCAATACCACTAAATCGGTATTTAATAAATTGAGGTTGCTTATTTCCTGTGCAGTAACAATGCCATCTTCTTTGTTTTCTAAAATAGTATCTTTCCCTCAGTAATTATTTACTCCACTTAAAACCAAGCCACTTCTTAGTAATGGAAAATCATTATTTGTATTAGCTTTTGAAAAATAATGTAACATAGATAGAAAATTATCCTGCATTTCGCTTTCATTTTTTAAAAACAGTTCTTTTTCTATTTCACTAAAATTTTGTAGAAGCAACAGCAATTTAATTATAGTTTTAACTGAATGAATTGCAGAAAAATGTATAACTCAAACTTTATCGTAGAAATGAAATTTAATATTAAATTACTTTATGTATTTAGTTAGTTTAACTATTTTTACTAATAGCTCAACTAATAATACGATTACAAAGTTCCCAAACAAATATAAAATGAATTGTATGAAACTCTTTACTGTATTTCTAGTTATTCTATTTGTAAGCTGTAATGGTCAATCAGTTTTAGAAGTTAGTAAAGAAAATAGCAATACAGTTGGTGGTGGTTGCGAAGGTTGTGAGTTAATGTATGTAGAAATACCAGATGAAATTAGCAATGAACATACCAGCTTGGGATGGTTTGAGGGCAAACAAAAATTAATTATTACAGGTACAGTATTTCAACTTGATGGTAAAACCCCAGCTGCCAATACTTTAATTTATTATTGGCATACAGATGATGCTGGCTTGTATTCAAGCAATGAACAAACTTCAGAGAAAGTAAAAGCACATGGCAAATTAAGAGGCTGGATCAAAACTGACTCTAGCGGAAAATATACAATTAAAACATCAAGGCCAGCAAGTTACCCAAATGAAGATATACCTCAGCATATTCATTTATCAATTAAAGAGCCTAATATAACAAATGAATATTTTGCAGATTTATATTTTGATGATGATAAATTATACCTAGCCCATAAAAAAAAATATGGCAAGATTGATAGAGCTGGCTCTGAGATATTGAGAGTTTTAATTGACAATGAAGTACAAATTGCAGAACATGATATTATTTTAGGTTTAAACATTCCTCATTATCCATCACTAAAACAATCAAATAACCTTTCAGGTTTAAACATTGGCGAGGATCAGCCTTCTTTTACACCCTATCATGCTTTTGGTGCAGACAAAGGAACGCAAACCTGCCCAGTTTGCAAGTATGGTCGTTATCATGGAATTATTTATTTTGTTGGTAACCACCCAAATTGGAATGAGATAAAAACATGGTTAATTTTTTTAGATAATGAAAGTAGATTAAGAGAAAAATATTTGAAAACATATTTTGTATTAGGCAATGAAAAAGAATTTATACATGAAAATACTTTTACCTTTTTAGAAAGCCTTGGCAAAGAGTTGAATTTGCAAAATATTGCATTAACTTTTGTGCCCTCCTTTAACGACTCTAGTACTGAAGTAAATTTGAATAAAATAGATGCCGAAGCAAAGAATACTATTATCATTTATAAACATAGAACTATTGTAGATAAGTATATTAACCTACTTCCCACAAAAGAAAATTTTGCAAAAATTATTAATGTACTGGATAAAACAAAAGGCAATTACTTTAATTTAGAAGAACCAAAACATGATTAAAATATAATACCATGTCTGAATTAAAAACAAAAAAGAACAACGCTTCGGTTATAGATTTTATTAATTTGGTTGAAAAAGAGCAGAAAAGAAAAGAATGTTTTCAGTTATTAGAACTATTTGAAACCGTTACCAAAGAAAAAGCAAGTATGTGGGGTAGCAGTATTATTGGTTTTGGAGAATATAAGTATAAATATGAAAGTGGTAGAGAAGGGGATTGGTTTTTTGCAGGCTTCTCACCCAGAAAACAAAATATTGTAATTTATATAATTGCAGGTTTTACTGATTATGAAAGTTTAATGCAACAATTGGGTAAATATAAAACAGGCTCCTCTTGTTTATATATTAACAAACTGGCTGATATTGATTTAAAAGTGTTGAAGCTTTTAATAGAAAAATCTTTTGCATTTATGAAAAATAAATATGCAAAAAATTAAACTAAACAATAAGTCTTCAAAATTTTATCTTATTGTTTTTTGCAACACT
>JAIBAV010000142.1 GCA_019695015.1 Chitinophagaceae bacterium | reverse complement strand
TTAGAAAAATTAGTTAGAGAAAATAGGAAACATAACATTACTAAACGAACAAGCATAATAAAAAATTTAAAAACAATATTAATAAATCCGAATTGTTTGAGTAGAATTATTTTATAAACAAACTTTTTTAATAAAATTAAATTAATATTATAACCATAATCAAGCTAACCATAAACTGTAATTATTTCATAAAATTCAAACTGAGTAAGACTTTCAGACAGTATTGATAATAAACTACTGACACATTTTCTTATTTACTATACTGGTTTTTTATTTGTAGTACTTCTATAATAAATTATTAAAAAATATGAATTTAAATAACTATACTATTAAAGCACAAGAAACTATTCAGGCTGCACAGCAACTTGCCTTTAATAATTCAAACCCAAATATAGAGACCAACCATTTATTAAAAGCAATGCTGAAGGATGAAGACAGTCCTATAGAATTTTTATTAAAAAAGAATGATGTAAACGTTGTTTTTGTTGAAAAAAAATTAGATGAAAGCATAAAGAAGTTACCCAAAAATTCAAATGGTCAAACACCAGAAAATATAGGCAGGGATTTGAACAATGCTTTACTAAAAGCAGTATCCTCGTTAAAACAATTTAACGATGAATTTGTAAGTGTAGAACATTTGTTAATTGGTTTGCTTAGTGTAAATGATGAGGTGAGTAAAACATTAAAAGATGCAGGCTTAACAGAAAAGGGGCTAATAGCAGCAATAAAAGATTTACGCAAAGGCAGTACAGTAAACTCTCAAACACAAAACCAACAGTATAATGCGTTACAAAAATACTCTAAAAATTTAAACGATTTAGCAAGCAATGGTAAGTTAGATCCTGTAATTGGTAGAGATGAAGAAATAAGAAGAACATTACATATTTTAACTCGGAGGTCAAAAAATAATCCAATTTTAGTTGGAGAGCCTGGTGTAGGTAAAACAGCAATTGCCGAAGGGTTAGCTATGAGAATTGTTAATGGAGATGTTCCAGAAAATTTAAAAAGTAAAATAATTTTTGCCTTAGATATGGGTTTACTTATAGCAGGTGCAAAGTATAAAGGCGAATTTGAAGAAAGATTAAAAAGTGTTGTAAAAGAAGTTACTGAAAGCAATGGCGAACTTATTTTATTTATTGATGAGATACACACTTTAATTGGTGCAGGTGGTGGAGAAGGTGCCATGGATGCAGCCAATATTTTAAAGCCAGCATTAGCACGTGGAGAGCTGAGAGCAATTGGTGCAACCACAATGAATGAATATCAAAAATATTTTGAAAAAGATAAAGCCTTAGAACGCCGTTTTCAAAAAGTATTTATTGATGAACCAAATGTGGAAGATGCAGTTTCTATTTTAAGAGGTATAAAAGATAAGTATGAAACACACCACCATGTTAGAATTAAAGATGAAGCCATTATTGCTGCAGTAGAGTTATCTCATCGTTACATTACAGATAGATTTTTACCAGATAAAGCAATTGATTTAATTGATGAAAGTGCTGCAAAACTTAGACTAGAAATGAATTCAATGCCTGAGGAATTAGATATTCTAGAAAGGCAAATCAGGCAATTAGAAATTGAGAAAGAAGCAATAAAAAGAGAAAATGATGAATTGAAGTTAAAAGAACTTTCTCAGGAAATTTCTTTAATAACTGTACAAAGGGATACCTTAAAAGCTAAGTGGAAAGAAGAAAAAGAAATTGTAGAAAAAATTCAAAATGCTAAAGCCAGTATTGAAAGTTTAAAAACAGAAGCTGAAAGAGCAGAGAGAGACGGCGACTTTGGGAAAGTTGCAGAAATAAGATATGGTAAAATTAAAGAACAGGAAAAAACGATAGAAACATTTAGCAAAAGCTTAGATGCTATAAGCGAAAGAAGGCTTTTAAAAGAAGAAGTAGATGCAGAAGATATTGCAGAAGCTATTGCGAAAGCTACTGGCATACCTGTAAGTAAAATGCTACAAAGCGAAAGAGAGAAATTACTAAACTTAGAAGATGAGTTACACAAACGTGTGGTAGGACAAGATGAAGCCATTACTGCTGTTTCTGATGCAATTAGAAGAAGTAGGGCAGGCTTACAAGACCCTAAAAAACCAATTGGTAGTTTTATTTTTTTGGGTACAACAGGTGTAGGTAAAACAGAGTTAGCAAAAGCTTTAGCTGAGTATTTATTTGATGATGAGAGTATGATGACAAGAATAGACATGAGTGAATATCAGGAAAAACATACTGTAAGCCGTTTGGTTGGTGCACCTCCAGGTTATGTTGGTTACGACGAAGGAGGACAATTAACAGAAGCTGTTAGAAGAAAGCCATACAGCGTTGTTCTTTTAGATGAAATTGAGAAAGCCCATCCCGATGTGTGGAATGTGTTATTACAGGTTTTAGATGATGGAAGGCTTACAGATAATAAAGGAAGAATGGTGAATTTTAAAAATACCATAATTATAATGACTAGTAATATTGGTAGCCATCTTATTCAAGAAGCATTTGTAGAATTAAATGAAACTAATATTGAAGAAATAATAGAAAAGGCAAAAGTAGAAGTGATGAGTTTATTAAAGCAAACCATTAGGCCAGAGTTTTTAAATAGAATAGATGAGATAATTATGTTTCAACCTTTATTAAAAAGCCAAATAAAGAATATTATAGACATTCAATTAAATAGTTTAAAGAAAATGGTTGCCCAATCTGGAATTACTTTAAATTTTAGTAATTATGCAATTGATTATTTGGTAGAAAACGGTTATGACCCACAATTTGGAGCCAGACCTTTAAAAAGGTTAATTCAAAAAGTGGTAATAAATGAATTGAGTAAAAAAATATTATCTGGGAGCATAAATAAGGAAAACCCCGTTTTGGTGGATGTTTTTGACGGAATTGTGGTATTTAGAAATGAAACTGAAAATTAAATAATAGAATTAGTATTTCTAAATATTAAAAAACACTATGTTTGCCCCAATACAACAATTAATGTTGTGAAGGGGCTTTTTTTTAGCCTCACTAAAAACTAAAACCTATATTTTTTATGGCTCAAGGCAAAGAACTACCAGAAGTTATAGAAACGAAAGACATATTTGTTGGAGATAAAAAAGCACCAGTAACCTTAATGGAGTTTGGTGATTATGAAAGTGAAGATTGTGCCAAAGTAAACGAGGTAGTGAAAAAAATATTAGAAGAATTTAGTGGTGTTGTAAAATTTAATTTTCGCCATTTTCCATTAACCAAAATACATCAAAGAAGCCAAAAAGCTGCCGAAGCAGCCATATCTGCAGCACAAGATGGTAAGTTTTGGGAAATGCATAATGCTCTTTTTGCCAATAGAAGAAACTTAGGTACTACTACTTTAAAGCTACATGCAAAAGATGCAGGCATTAATAGAAAAGAAATGTTAGAAGAGTTGATGAATGGTACTTATGGGCAAAATGTACATGAAGACATTGCTTATGGTAAAAAAATTGGTGTTACAGAAATTCCTACATTTTTTATTAATGGTGTTATGTTTTCTGGTAAACCATCATTTGAAAATTTAAGTAAAGAAATTA
>JAIBAV010000118.1 GCA_019695015.1 Chitinophagaceae bacterium | reverse complement strand
ATCTATTAAAAAGGCTACCCTTAAAAAAGGGTAGCCTTTAGTAATTAATATGTTGTATTAATTATAAGTTATAACCGTAACTTATATAGTAAACACCACCTACTTGAGGGTTACCAAATGCACTTCTATAATACTTATTCCAGAAGTTTAAAGCACCAATTTTAAATAATCCTTTGTTAGCTGTTTTGTAGCTAACCATAGCATCCCATGTGCCATAAGAAGGAATAACACCTGTACCAAAAGTACCTTCCCAATTCACTTTATCTTGCCATCTGTGCACAATACCAAAGCCCCAATTTTTATATACATTGGTGTTACTTAAGCCAATATTAAATCTCATTTTAGGAGTATTAAATTGGGTAAATACTGTAGAAGGAACATCATTTAATTGGTCGCCAGAAACGTTTGCATTAAATACAAATCCTTTTGGTAACATATAATCAGCACTAATACCCCATCCAATTGCTTTTACATTGCTAGCAGTATTAGTAACAAAAGAATAATTATTGCTGCTTGATGGGCTTAAAAGTTCCATTTGAGTACCATTTTGACCTCTTGCTACTGCTACCCTTCCTAAAAAGTTATTGTATTCACTAAAATAGAAATAAGCATCTATCATTAATTTATTTTTAATAACTCCTCTGTAGCCAATTTCGTATGATTTTACAGTTTCTGGTTTAACTGCTTGGAAAGTACCTTTAACAAGTACTGTTGGGTCAATTGCACCAGTTGCTGCAAATTTAGCACGGAATAAACCAACACTTTCCGCTGTATAAATAGGATTTGTACTAAAGCCATATACATCATTAAATATTGGTAATGCACCAATTAATTTTGCACTTGGGCTGTTTAGGTTAATCCATTGGTCTTGTGTAGAAGGAAAACGATAAGCTGTTTGAAAGGATACTCTTATGTTATTGTCTTTTGCAACTTTGAATAAAGCAGTTGCTCTTGGTGTAAATCTACCATCAAAGTTTTGGTTTTTATCATACCTGATAGAACCTGTAAGTTTTAAGAAATCATTTACTCTTTTAGCAACTTGAACATACCCACCTACTTCGCTAATATTAATATTTCCATTTTTAAAATTAGGTGTATGGTCAGCAAAAATAGTACCACCAGAATTTAGGTTAAATACTCTGTAGCTTGCACCAACCAATACTTCTGCCACTTTTATTTTATCGGTTAAATTGTACTGGCCTTCAAAATGGTATAGTTTACTTTTATCTGCAAATAAGCCTCCACCATTAGTAATTGAAGTTCCTGTTACTTGTTCAAACGCATTCATAAAGCCTGTAGAACCTGGCATATATCTTCCTTGGTCTGCAGCTGCACGTCCTTGTGCATGAGCTAAAGTGGCATTTCCATTGGTACCTAACATTGTTTGTGTATAAGCAGTCATGTATTGAGAAAACCAAGTAGCATCAGCTTTCCACATTCTGTTCATTTGAACTGCAGTAATAGTGTTTGCATAAGAATCGCCAGAATTTTCAGAAATTAAGTAGCCTCTTAAAAACCAATTTTTAGCTTTTAATTCTGCTTTATACTGACCCATTTTTAAATTCTTTAAGCTATATCTATCAATACCTGTGTAAACACTTGTAGCTTGTCCCCAATAACCTACTACAGAAGCTTCAACATTATTTTTAAGTTTGTAATATAAACCTCCGGAAAGTTTTACATTGTAAGAATTGTAATCAACTAAATCTTTTTCGTTATATCCTGTACGGCTAATATTAGAAGCATAATATCCTCTATTGATAGAAAAAACAGTTGGGAATGCAGCCAAAGCTGGTACTAAAGCTGGTACATTATTTTGAATAAATGCAACAGATTGAGCATAATTTAATCCCATACCTGCAACTGAGTTTAAGCCAGTATATGCAGCAGAATTTGGTGCAATACCACTTGCTAATAAACCTAACCTTGCTAAATATTGCATGTTTGCTCCAACTTCATCTCCATACACATTTACACCATCATAATTAGGATCAGTAATTCTGTCTCCATTGGTAATTTGGCTGTACACATTATTTCTAGCTAAGTTGGCATAATCTACTGCTTGCCAATCTTGGGCTTGTATAAATTGTCCAGAAATTTTAAATGCAAACCTTTCTGTTACTTTTTTACCCCAACGAAAAGCCCAATCAAAATAAGGAGCTGCTGTAGTTTGTTTGCTATCCACATGGTTAATTCCTTGTTTTACTTGAAAACTTAATCCTTGATATTTAAAAGGATTTTTACTGCTCATTAAAATGGTGCCATTCATACCACCAGAGCCATATAAAGCAGAAGAAGCACCAGGTAATAACTCTACATTATCTACATCTAATTCTGTCATACCAACAATATTACCTACTGAGAAATTTAAAGCTGGGGCTTGATTATCCATACCATCAACTAATTGATTGGCACGTAAATTACCACTACCATTAAACCCTCTTGTACTGATAGTTCTAAAGTTAATACTAGATGTTGTCATATCAACACCTTTAAAGTTTAAAATAGCATCGTAAAAGTTAGGAGCAACTGCATTTTTAACTGCACTAGCACCCATACGTTCAATAGATACTGGAGATTCTATAATTTTTTCTGATACACGAGATGCTGCAACAACAATCTCATCTCCCATGGAGTATTTTACATCTAAACTAACTTGAACACTTTGTGAAGCATCTGTAATTGAAACTTCTTTATCTGCAAAGCCTACAGATGAAAAAACCAAAGTAAAAGGAAGTTTTTGAGTAGTTACTAATTTAAATTCTCCTTTGTCATCTGTATATGTTCCAGATGTGGTTCCTTTAACTGTAACCGATACTGCCGAAACAGATTCTTTTGATTTGCTGTTGGAAACTTTTCCTGAAATAATAGTTTGTTGTGCCGAAACTGCTGCTGCACAAATAGTAAAAATGCACAGCATTAGGGTAAATTTGATATTTCTCATACTACAATATTGTTTAATTGTTTAGCAATATAATAACAGTTAGTTTACTATACAAATATTTATTTTTGAAAATTATTATTTGTTTTTTCAAATTAGTTTTAGTAACAAGTTTTTGTGTGTTATTTTTGAATGTATGTCTGCATTTCAATTTCCAAATCAAACAAACTTTTACCAAGGTAAAGTAAGAGATGTTTATACTATTAATAATCATTTTGTAGTAATGATTGCCAGTAATCGAATTTCTGCTTTTGATGTTATTTTACCAAAACCAATTCCATTTAAAGGCCAGGTACTTAATCAAATTGCTGCTACTATGTTGCAGGCTACTAAAGACATTTGCCCCAATTGGTTAATAAATTCTCCTGCCCCAAATGTTTCTATAGGAAAAAAATGTGAGCCTTTTAAAATAGAAATAGTTGTAAGAGGTAATTTAACTGGTCATGCATGGCGTACTTATAAAAGTGGCCAAAGAATTTTGTGTGGCATTAAGTTACCAAATGGTTTAAGAGAAAATGATTTTTTCGAAAACCCAATTATCACCCCAACCACTAAAGCAAGTGTAGGGCATGATGAAGATATTAGTAAAGATGAAATTATTACGCAAAATTTAGCTTCATTAAATGAGTGGGAAACTCTTGAAAAATATGCATTACAATTATTTGAAAGAGGAAAACAAATTGCTGCTAAACAAGGCTTAATTTTAGTGGATACAAAGTATGAGTTTGGAAAAATAAATGGAGAAATTTTTTTAATGGATGAAATTCATACACCCGATTCATCTAGATATTTTTATGCTGAAGGGTTTGAAGAAAGAATTGAAAATGGACAAAGCCAAAAGCAACTGAGCAAAGAGTTTGTAAGAGAATGGCTTTTAGCTAATAACTTTATGGGTAAAGAGGGACAAACAGTTCCAACAATGAGTAACGAGTGGGTTCAAACCATTTCTCTACGTTATATTGAATTGTACGAAAAAATTTTAGGAGAGAAATTTAAACCTCAAGAGCTATCTAATGAAGAAACTTATCATAAAATTGAACAATCTTTAAACCAATTAATCAATTAAAAATTAATTATGAACAAACATGCTTTTATTTTTCCAGGTCAGGGCTCTCAATTTAAAGGAATGGGTAAAAATTTGTACGAAACAAATAGTTTGGCAAAAGAAATGTTTGAACAAGCAAATGAAATTTTAAAGTTCAGAATTAGTGATATTATGTTTGAAGGAAGCGATGAAGCTCTAAAGCAAACTAATGTTACACAACCTGCAGTTTTCCTACACTCAGTAATAGCATATAGCACATTACATAATGCAAAGCCAGATATGGTTGCAGGGCATTCTTTAGGTGAGTTTTCGGCCTTGGTAGCTAATAAAACTTTAAGTTTTGAAGATGCTCTATTACTAGTTAGTATAAGGGCAAATGCAATGCAAAAAGCTTGTGAAAGCAACCCAAGTACAATGGCTGCAGTATTAGCACTTGCAGATGATAAGGTAGAAGAAATTTGCAGTTTAGTACAAAAGCAATCTGGCGAAGTTGTAGTTGCAGCAAACTATAATTGCCCAGGACAGTTAGTAATTAGTGGAAGCATTAAGGGTATTGAAATAGCTTGCGAACAAATGAAAGCTGCTGGTGCTAAAAGAGCTTTAGTATTACCCGTTGGTGGTGCATTTCATAGCCCATTAATGTCAGAAGCAAAAGCAGAATTAGCTATGGCTATTGAAGCCACCATTTTTAATACACCAATATGCCCAATTTATCAAAATGTTGTAGCAAAAGGGATAAGCGATGCTACACAAATAAAACAAAACTTAATACTACAATTAACTGGTGCTGTTAAATGGACACAAAGTGTACAAGCAATGGTAGCAGATGGAGCAACTCATTTTACAGAAGCTGGCCCTGGAAAAGTATTACAAGGATTGGTTCAAAAAATTTATAAAGAGGCTATGGTAGATGGCGTTAGTTAAGTGTAGTTTAAAAAAATACAAAGTATGTTACTTAAGATTATTTTATGGGGTATAGTAATTTATTATTTATACAAATTTGTTTTTGGTGTTGTGATGCCTGTTAGTAAGGCTACTAGTGATATGAAGTCTAAAATAAATGAAATGCAAAGAGCACAAGAACAATTTATAAAGCAACAGCAACAACAGCAAGAGCAATTTCAAAAGCAAAAAGTACATGAAGAAAATATACATCTAAAAAAAGGAGACTATATAGAATTTGAAGAAATAAAAGATAAATAAAAGATATATTATGAGTATTTTTTCTAAAATTATTGCCGGCAAAATTCCATGCTTTAAAATAGCAGAAGATGAAAATTTTTTAGCATTCTTAGATATTTTTCCTGTGCAATATGGTCATACTTTAATTATTCCAAAAATTGAAATTGATAAATTATTTGACCTACCCAATGAATATCTTTCTACAATTTTAGTTTTTGCAAAACCAGTTGCACAAGCTATTCAAAAAGCATATCCTTGTAACAGAGTAAATATTATTACTGTTGGTTTAGAAGTGCCACATGCACACATTCATTTAATTGCAACAAATGGTTTAAAAGATGTTGATCTTAACAAGCCAAAATTAAAACTAACCAATGAGCAGTTGAAGGAAGTTCAAATGAATATTTTAAAGTTTTTGTAGATCTGCTACCATGGTGACGTACACGTTCCAGGCCTACGGAGTAGGAACAGTAAGAGAAAATTACCAACTTTTGCTGTAAAAATGAAATGTCACACGTTTTTATCCCTAAGAAGTTGGCACAATATTGCCAACTTTTATTTACCTTTTGTAATTAATAAATATTATTAATATGGCACCTCAGCAAAAAAGTACTGGATGATGTTATAAAAACAAAACTTAAAAACGAAAAAAAACTAAATGAGGTAACAAGTATTTAAACCCAATCAAAAGGCTTAGGAAATACATTAAAGCAGTTAAATCTTAAGCAAGTAACAACACAGATTTACAGGTAGCAATTTTAGTTTAAAAATTTGGAAAGTAGAATTAATAAAATATAACTCAGAAGACAAACAAATTATTTAAACAATAGAAAAAATGGCAAGCCTTAAATTCTGTACATTTGTTAAAACTCTTTTTATGGAATACAGAAAAACAGCAACAAAAACCAAAGGAAAGTCTGTTGCCAAAAAAACATCAACAAAGCAAAAAGGAAATGTTGAAGCTGTTTTAAAAGCTGCAAAAACAAATAAATTAGATTTATCTTATTTAAGAGAATGATAGTAATTGCAGATACTACAGTACTTTTCCATTTGAATTACCACAACACAAAAATGGAAGCTATTTTTAATGAACTAAGAATAACGCAAATACTAATTACACGTATTAATTATTTAGAATTACTTAGTGGTGCAAGTGAAAATGAAAAAAAACGAACCCGCAAATTTTTGCAGCCTTATCCTGTATTGGAATTTGATGCAAAAACCACAATAGTAGCAAACAATCTTGCTATGAAATACAGGGTAAGCAACAGGCAAAGTAAAGATTTTTTAATTGCATCTATTGCCTTTGCAAATAAAATCCCACTACTTACAGAAAACTCTAAAGATTTTACAGCATACAAAGGCTTAAAACTGCTGCCTTACAAAATTTCTATGTGGTTATAATTTCTACCCTTACCTCTTACACCAACAAAAAACTTATACTTGTAAAAACGTTTTTTATGGCAGCAACTACAACAATCAGAAAACTTACACCTAAGCAAAAATTAATTGCACAATTACAAAAAGCAGGTGGTATAGAAGCAAACAGAAAAACATTAAAAGCATTAAAAGCAGTTTTTAAAAACACTAATTTAAAAGCAGAAACTTTAAGAAAGGCAGCATGGAGAATGAAATAATTTTATTAAATCCCTATTTTAAAATATCCTCATAAATAAAGCCCCAAATATTTGGGGCTTTAGTATTATCTTATATTACGAAAAGTTGCTTACGCTTTCTTTTCTTCTTTTCTTTTTAATGCTTTGTTTTTAGCAATATCAATTAAAATTGGTGCTGCAACAAAAATAGAAGAATAAGTACCAGTAATAACCCCTATTAACATTGCAAAAGAGAAACCTCTTGTTACCTCTCCACCAAAAATAAACAATACTAAAATGGTGATAAATACAGTTAACGAAGTCATAATAGTACGACTTAATGTTTGGTTAATAGCTGTATTCACTAGCTCTTCTTTACCCATACTTGGGTATAGTTTAGAATCTTCACGAATACGGTCATACACAATTACAGTATCATTCATTGAAAACCCAATAACTGTAAGAATGGCTGCAATAAAATGTTGATCTATTTCTAACGGAAAAGGAACAATACTTTTTGCAAAGGAGAATACTATTAAAGTTACAAAAACGTCGTGCATTAAACTTACAATGGTACCAAATGAGTATCTCCAGTCTCTAAATCTTAAAAAGATGTAAAGGCAAATCATTATTACTGCAACCAAGGCAGCTTTTACAGCACCTTCTTTTAAGTCTTTAGAAATGGTAGGTAACACAGTTTGAGAACGTTGTTTGTACTGTGTAGCAAACTCATAATAAGTGGTTCCTTGTGGTAAATATTTTTTCAATCCACCAAATAAAGTTTGTTCAACTAAAGAGTCCACTTTTTGCCCTGTTTCATGAATTTTATAAGAAGTTGTAATATCTAATTGATCTGCTGTTCCAACAGTTTTAATTATTGGAGTTTCTCCTTCAAAAACATCTTTCAATTCAGATCTTAAATTATCTATAGAAACATTTTGTTTAAATTTAATTACATAGCTCCTTCCTCCTGCAAATTCCACACCTTGGTCAAAACCATTAAAGAAGGATGCAATGCCTAAAACTAAAATAACAACAGAAATTACATAAGCTATCTTTCTGTATTTTACAAATGGGAAGGTTGCATGTTTAAAAATACGGCTTGAAATTTTAGTAAAATATTGAAAGTGTCTATCCTTTTTACTGCTTGCATAAATATCTGTAATTAAACGAGAAACTAAAATACCGCAGAATAAACTTAATGAAAGCCCCAACATTTGTGTTGTAGCAAAACCAAGTATTGGTCCAAAACCAAAATTAAATAATATAGCTGCAGTTAAAAAAGATGTAACGTGAGAGTCTAATACAGGAGCTAAAGAACGTTTGTATCCATCGTTTACTGCAACTGTATAACTTTTGCCTTTTGTAAGTTCTTCTTTTATACGTTCAAAAATAATTACGTTAGTATCAACCGCCATACCAATAGTTAGTACCAAACCTGCAATACCTGCAGATGTAAGGGTAAAACCTAATGCAGCTAAAATGCCAATTGTAAATAATAAGTTTAACACTAAAGCAATATTGGCTACCCAACCACCAGTATTATAGTAAATTAACATTAAAGCAAAAATGATTAGAAAAGAAACCAAGAAACTCATTCCGCCACCTTTAACTGCTTCAGCACCTAAAGTAGGACCAATAATTTGTTCTTGTACAATTTTAGCAGGTGCAGGTAATTTACCAGTTTGTAAAATATCTGCCATATCCTGTGCTTCTTTTACAGTATAATTTCCAGAAATTTGAGAGCTACCAGTTGTAATTGGTTCATTTACATTTGGAGCAGAATAAACAAAATTATCTAATACAACTGCTATTGGTTTATCTACATTTTTTGTTGTTAGGTCGCCCCAAAGTTTAGTACCTTCTTTAGTCATATTCATATGAATAATAGGACGACTACCATCATAACCTTGTTTAGCTTCTGCTACATGTTCACCTTCTATTTTTGCTTGGCCATTATCTAAAGTTTTAATAGCATATAAATTCAAATTCGTTTTAGATACTTTGCCATTTTCATCTTCTGCTTTGCCGTACATGAAAACTAAATTGCTTGGGAATTTAGTTTTTACAATATCTAAAGCTAAATATTGGTTTAATAAACCTGTATCCTTCAATGCAACATAAGCTAAAGCTGCAGGATAAGAGTAGCCCCCTTTTCTGTTTTGAGTTGGTTGATGCTCTCTACCTCCAAACAACAACGACTTAATTGGATCTACATTTTTCTTATTTAAGGAAGTGTCTTTTGTTGTTTCAGTTCCTGTTACATCAGAAATTTTTACAGTTTGTGTTGTATCAATAGTTGTATTTGGTGTTGTAACTGCTTTAGTTGTATCTACTACAGTTTGTACACCATTTAAATAATTTTGAAGAGCTTTATTAGCTTCCTCAAAGCCTTTACTTAATTCGTTATCTTGAAGTGTATATACTTCAAAAAACTGAAGGTTAGCTGTAGATTGTAAGTATCTTCTAACTCTTTCATGGTCAGTAACACCAGCTAATTCTACAGTAATAATTCCTTTTGCAGGATTTTGATTGATATTAGGAGATGCTACTCCAAATTTATCAATACGTTTATTTACTATTCTAAATGTATTAGCAAAAGCATTGTCTGATTGTTCTTTTAAATATTTAACAACATTTTCGTCGCTATCATCAAACTTAATTTTACCGCTACTTTTAGTTGCAAAGAATGGAGCTAATTTACCACTAGGGTTTATCTTTTTATACTCTTGAACAAAAAGCGAAACTAAATCGGCACTGCTATTGGCTTTTAATTTAACAGCACTTTCTATTGCAGTATTAAACTGTGCATCTTTAGTATAGCCAGATAATGATTTTATTAATCCATCTAAACCAACTTCCATTGTTACACTCATACCACCTTGCAAATCCAAACCTAATAAAAGTTCTTTGTCTTTTGCATTTTGATAAGTAGTTAAACCAAATGGACCAATTTTAGATTCTTTGGTACTATCTAATAAACGTTGTAAACGAACTTTGGTTAATTGTTGAAGTGTATCTTCATACAAAGCTTTTGCTTCAACATTACCACTATACTTAGCTTCTGGCGATGCATAAGTGTCTTTTATCCATTTTTTTGCTTTTGCCTCCATTTTATTTTCATGGTTATGAACTATCCATGTAAATGAAAGTTGATACAAACAAATTAAAGTAAGTGCAATAGCAAAAAATCTAACTAAACCTTTGAGTTGCATAATAAGTAACGGGTTTTACATTTTTTTTAGAGTGGGCAAAGATAGGGGAATGATATATGTAAAAAACAGCAAAAAAATCAATATTTAAAATTTGTTATTTACTTATTCCACTTTCCTTTATTAAAAATTGAGTATAAAATGGGAAAATATCTATTTAAATGCCTTCTTGGTTAGCAGTATGTTTTTCTTTTAATTTTTGTTTTTTTGCTAAAAGTTCTAAATACTGTTGTTCATGTCTCTCCCATTTAAACTTTCGGTTTAAATAAGCCATAAAAACAGCAATTATTACAATAATTACAATAAAAACAAAAGGGTTTAACCTTGTTGTAGCCACCATTGTAGCTCTTTGATACCAGCCAGAAAAAATAAGCATTAAAGTAGATAAGCCTATAAATAAACCAAATGTTAAGCCTAGAATAAATTGTTTGGTATTTTTTTTCTGAATTAACCTATTCTTCTCCCAAAAGGTAATAAAATCTTCTTCTCGTTTTTCTAACATACAGGCAAAATTAAAAGAAACGAAATAAAAAAGCCACCTTGTAAAAACAAGACGGCTTTTAACGATTGCTTGCCATATGAAACGTATTTATTTTTTGTGCCCTCAGTTGCAAGTCAACTGCACTTTTCTATATCACTTGCACAAAATCAAGACATTTCGTCTAAATAAGGTAATTATTTAGCAGGAGTAGTAGCAGCAGCTTTAGTTGTATCAACAGCTTTAGTTGTATCAACAGCTTTAGTTGTAGTATCTACTGCAGGAGTTGCTGGAGCAACGCTATCAGTTTTTACTTCTGTGTTTTCAGCTGAGTTACAAGCTACGAAACCTACGATTGCTAATAATGCAAGTACTTTTTTCATGATTTTTGTTTTTTTATGAGTTAAATTTCATGTTAATACCCAACTTTGAAAAAAGGTAACCCAACTTTTTTAAAAAAATTTAAATATTTTTTTTTACTCGTTTGGCGGGTTACTTTTAATCATTAAAATGTATAAATAACACACAATAGTGAAAGCAGAGTTAAACGAAGAACTTTTATTGAAAGGATTGGCAGAGAATAATAGCAAAGCTATAGAAACTATATATAAACAAAATTTTAATATAGTTCAGGCTTTTATATTAAATAACAATGGAAGTTACGATGAGGCAAGAGATATTTTTCAGGAAGCAATGATTACTTTATATGAAAAAGTGCAAACTGAATCTTTTGTTTTAACCTGCAAAATAAATACTTATGTGTACTCGGTTTGTAGAAGATTGTGGTTAAAAAGATTGCAACAATTAGGCAGATACAGCAATCAAATAGATGGCTTTGAAGAAACTTTACAAGTTGAAGATGAAATAGAGGCTCACGAAAGAAAGAATACAGATTTTGCAATGATGGAAAAAGCCTTGAATAGTATTGGAGAACCTTGCAGAACCCTATTAGAAAGTTTTTATATAAAAAAAATAGGAATGCAAGAATTAGCTAAGCAATTTGGTTATACTAATGCAGATAATGCAAAAACACAGAAATACAAATGCTTACTAAGATTGAAAAAAATATTTTTTGCTCAATATAAAATGGGAGAATGATAATGGAAGATATTTTATTAATTCAAACAATAGAACGTTATCTTAAAGGTAAAATGCTACCCGAAGAGAAAACTATTTTTGAACAACAACGAAAAAATATTCCGGAAATTGACCAAATGTTTGTAGAACATATTATGTTTTTAAACCAATTGGAAGATTTTGCGGGCAATCAAAGATTAAAACAAAGCCTTCATAACGTACACAATCAACTTGCAAAAGATGGAATTATTAATGAAGGGGCTGCAACAACTACAAAAGCTAAAGTTATTCAATTATGGAATAGATACAGAAAAGTAACTGCGATTGCTGCTGTGGTTGCTGGTGCAATGGCTTTACTAACTAGTGGTTTAGTTGCATTTTTTGCACCTGTAAACAAATTGGCTATACAAGAATTAGGGCAAGAAGTTGAAAAGTTAAAACAAGGGCAGCGTTACCAGGTTAATAAAATACACGAAGTGGAATCTAAAATTCCTAAAGATGCAGAAGTAAGAGGTGGCGGATCTGGTTTTTTAATTGATAACAAAGGATATCTTGTTACCAATGCTCACATTTTTAAAGGTGCTACTTTTGCCAATGTGTACAACAATGGAAAGGAATATAAAACTAAAATTTTATTTATAGATTCTGAAAAAGATCTAGCCATTTTAAAAATAGAGGATAAAGATTTTGCACCATTAAAATCTTTACCTTATGGTATCTCAAAACAAGGAATTGATTTAGGTGAAGAAGTATTTACACTTGGTTATCCTAAAAATGAAATCGTGTACAATATGGGTTATTTAAGTGCCAAAACTGGTTATGCAGGCGATACCCTAACTTGTCAAATTCAAATGAGTGCCAACCCTGGTAATAGTGGTGGCCCTTTATTAAATAAAAAAGGAGAAATAATTGGTGTAATTAGTACAAGGCAACGCCAAGCAGAAGGGGTTACTTTTGCTATTACTGCTAAATATATTTATGGCTTAGTTAATGATTTAAAAAAGTCTGATGTTGCTTATCAAAACATAAAACTTCCTACTTATTCTTCTATCAAAGGAATGGACAGAGTTGGACAAATTAAAAAAATAGAAGATTGTGTTTTCTTAATTAAGGCTTACAATTA
>JAIBAV010000079.1 GCA_019695015.1 Chitinophagaceae bacterium | reverse complement strand
TTAGTTGTACAATTTAATTTACTGTAATATGTAGAAAAGGTGGTTTGGGTTTACATATCCATTCTTTTAAATAATCTTTAAAAAAAACTTTATGGTTTCTTTTAGTGAAAAATAAAAAATAAATATAATAAAAGCAATGATGAGAAATAGACTTAATGAACTGGCAATAGTGTTTTGTCCATTCTATTTAATTATAAGCAAAAAATATCTTATTAAGATATTGTAGTTTCATAAGCAGCTAAACCATTTTTAAATTGGGCTACTAAAGTATATTTTTTTTTTTTTTAAAAAAAATATCAATTGTTGAGGTAAACAAAGGTTTCTATACTAACAGTTAAAAAAATTAGGCTAACTATCTTCTTTTAAGTTGCTGCTTAACAGAAAACTGTATATGTAATATAAATTACATACTACTAAAACAGTTTATTACTTAAAAGAAGAAACCAGAAAATAAACTAACTTTTAGTTAAATGTACTTTAGTCATGCTGTAATAATGATTTTGTAGTTGGTGCATAAAATGTACATCTGGATGATGTCTTCTATCTTCTCTATACCACATTTCTATTGTGCTAAAATCATCTTTTGAAGGTATCACTAACCTAAAAGCTTCTTTCATATATTTAATACTTCCATCCTCATTAACTTGCTTGGTAAAATTAAAATTCATTAACTGTTGGTCGTTTAATGGTACAGCATGTAAACTTTCTGGTGCGTACCAAAAAGGTTGCACCTCGGTGGTTACTTCTACTTGTTTTTCATCGTGGTTAAGGTTGGTTACTTCTCCTTCCCACATTTTACCTTCATACTCAACCATCACAAAATCTCCTGTTTGTAATTCATTAAATTTTATCATATAGCAAAGTTTTAGAGTGAGAAGGTAAAAATAATTTTTTATATAGTCAAAAAAAAATCAGCACCATTAAATTTATCTCAATAAATCCAAATCGGGTTGTGCATATTTATATACTTTAAAATAAATGGTTGTTTTGGTTTGATGAACACCTTCTATAGTAGAAATTTTATTTACAAATTCAACCAAAAAATCATTATTCTTACACATCACATCAACCTCTAAATCATAATCTCCACTGGTTAGTGCTAAAAAGCTTACTTCTTTATATTTCGAAATTTTATTAGCTACTTTTTCTTTTAATGTTGCAGGGCGTACATACACTGCGATATGGGCATACGCATGAAAGCCAACTTTTTCTGGATTTACCCTACCGATAATATTAATAGTTCCATCTTCTATTAATTTATTTACTCTCGTTCTTACTGTTGCAATAGATACATTTAATTTTTCTGCCATTACAGTAAAACTCATTCTACCATCTTGTTGTAAGCAAGACAGAATATTAAAATCAAGGGTGTCCAATGAATGTTGACTCATAATTTTTTAAAAATAAATAATTACCATTAAAATAAAAATAGTAAAAATATTTTGTTATTTCTAAAATAATTTTAGTTTTATAGCTCATTTTCTAAAAAATTTATAAAAATATTCTTTAGAAAATCTATGATTAAATTAAAAAGTAAAATAAAAAACAAACAATGAAATACCCTGCTATTCAAAATTTCATCAATGGAAAATTTGTAAGTGCATCTACAACTAAAACAATGGATGTAATTTCTCCTTTAAATGGTAGTCATTTATCAACTGTTCCAATGTCGGCTTACAACGATTTAGATAATGCTGTTCGTGCAGCTAAAGCTGCATTTCCTGCATGGAGCAAAACACCTATAAAAGAAAGAGTTCAAGTATTTTTTAGATATAAAACTTTATTAGAAAAACATTTAAAAGAATTAGCAGAACTATGTACAGAAGAAAATGGCAAAACCTATGCTGAATCTGTTGCAGAAATTGAAAAATGTGTAGAGCTTACAGAGTTTGCCACTTCATTACCTCAATTAATTCAAGGAGAAATTTTAGAGGTTAGTAAAGGTGTAGAGTGTAGAACAGAACATGCACCATTAGGCGTTGTTGCCTCTATTGTGCCTTTTAATTTTCCTTCTATGGTTCCAAATTGGACTATTCCTAATGCAATAGCTTTAGGTAATTGTATGATTATAAAACCAAGTGAAAAAGTACCATTAAGCTGTGGTCGCTTAGCAGAAATTTTAAAAGAAGCAGGGTTACCTGATGGTGTATTTAATGTAGTTCATGGCGATGTAGAAATTGTAGAAGCTATTTGCGACCATCCTGGCATAGAAGCAGTTTCTTTTGTAGGTTCTACCAAAGTGGCTAAAATTGTTTATCAACGGGCAACACAAAATTTAAAAAGATGTTTGGCATTGGGAGGTGCAAAAAATCATTTATTGGTTTTACCAGATGCAATACCTGATATGACTGCACAAAATGTTGCTGCAAGTATGAGTGGTTGTGCAGGACAACGTTGTATGGCAGCAAGTGCAATGGTTGCTGTAGGCAGTGTACAACATATTATTGATAAAATTTGTGAGGAAGCAAAAAAAATAATTCCAGGCAAAAATTTAGGTGCTGTAATTAATAAAGAATCGCAATTAAGAATTGAAAAGTATATAACTGAAGCAGAGCAACAAGGTGCAAAAATTTTAGTAGATGGCAGAAATACAAAAGTAGAAGGACAAGAGTATGGAACTTATGTTGGTCCAACAGTTATTGACTATGTAACACCAGAAATGAGTGTTGCCAAAGAAGAAATTTTTGGGCCAGTTATTTCTATCATGCGTACTAAAACAGTAGATGAAGCTTTGGCAATAGAAAATGCAAACCCTTATGGCAATGCTGCAAGTGTGTTTACACAAAATGGTGGTATGGCACGTTATATAATTGATAAAGCAAGTGCAGGAATGATTGGTGTAAATGTTGGTGTACCTGTACCACGTGAGCCATTTAGTTTTGGCGGATGGAATGAAAGCAAATTTGGCGTAGGCGATATTACAGGAAAAAGTAGTATTGAGTTTTGGACTAAACTAAAAAAATCTACTACAAAATGGAATGCAGAAGCAGGCATCAACTGGATGAGTTAAATAAACCTGAAAGCGTAGCGTATTTAAATATTAATTAATAACGATAATCAATATAAAAAATGAAAACAGAAACCTTATCACAAGCTCATGAAATAATTCAGGATGCTCAAGATTATACTTTGTTTAGTTGGAGTAAACAAAAAGGCACAAATCCTATTGCCATTAAACATGCAGAAGGTGTTTATTTATACGATTATGATGATAATAAAATAATAGATTTTTCTAGTGGATTAATAAATATGAATATTGGCTATGGCAACCAGAGAATAACCAATGCAGTTGTACAACAAATGCAAGAAGTATCGTATGTTTCGCCAAGTTGTGTAACTAAAGTAAGAGCAGATTTAGGAAAAAAATTAGCAGAAATTTGTCCTGGAGATTTAAACAAATCGTTCTTTACTTTATGTGGTGCAACCTCTATAGAAAATGGAATTAAATTAGCACGTTTATATACAGGTCGTCATAAAATTGTTACACGTTATCAATCTTATCATGGTGCTACAATGGGTGCTATTTCTGCAGGTGGCGACCCAAGAAGATTACCAGTAGATGCTCAGCAAGCACCCAATTTTGTTCACTTCGATTTACCTTATTTATACCGATGGGAATATGGTGAAGAAAATTTATTGAAAGAAGCTGTAGCATCGTTTGAACGTATTATTGCTTATGAAGGACCAACAAACATTGCAGCAGTTTTATTAGAAGGAGAATCTGGCACATCAGGCTGCTTGAAATATCCAAAAGGATTTTTAAAAGCTGTAAGAGAAATTACCCAAAAGCATGGAATATTATTAATTATAGATGAAGTAATGAGTGGCTTTGGTAGAACAGGTAAATGGTTTGGGTTTCAAAATCATGATATCGTTCCTGATATGATTGCTATGGCAAAAGGTTTAACTTGTGGTTATATGCCTTTAGGTTGCTTACAAGTTAGCGATAAAATAGCTGCTAAATATGATGACACTGTTTTACCACTTGGTTTAACTTATTCAGCTCATGCAGTAAGTTGTGCTGCAGCCTTAGAAACAATTAAAGTGTACGAAGAAGATAATTTGTTTGAAAATGCAATTGCAATGGGCAAATACATGGAGCAACAAATAGAGAAACTAAAAGAAAAACATCCATCTATTGGCGACTTTAGAAATACCGGTTTATTAGGGTGTATGGAATTAGTAAAAAACAGAAAAACTAAAGAACCTTTAGCTCCATTTAATGCCAAACCAACCGAAATGGAAGTTATGAATAAAGTGGCTGCTAAAATAAAAGCGTTAGGCATGTACACTTTTGTACGTTGGAATTTTATTTTTTGTGCACCACCATTAATAGTAACTAAAGAACAAATAGATGAAGGCTTGGCTATTATTAGCGAAGCACTAAAAATTGCCGATGAAGCTTGTGTTTAAAATAACTATTAATTCGATACTACTTTATACCCAAAAAACATGAATAATAGTTTATACAACGAAGACCTTGCTCCTATTCCACAGGATAAAAGAACTTGGGGTACTTGGAATTATGCAGCTTTATGGATAAGTATGAGTTTATGTATTCCTACTTATATGCTTGCAAGTGGTATGATAAAAGAAGGGTTAAACTGGTGGCAAGCCATTGTAATATTTTTGTTAGGTAACTCTATTGTTTTAATTCCAATGATTTTAAATGGCCATGCAGGTGCAAAATATGGCATTCCTTTTCCTGTTTTTGCCAGAGCAAGTTTTGGCACAAGAGGTGCTAATATTCCTGCTATATTAAGGGCTATTGTTGCTTGTGGATGGTTTGGTATTCAAACATGGATTGGTGGCGAATCTATTTATAATTTAATTAGAACCTGGAACCCAACTTTAGAAGAAATTCATGTTACAGGATTGTTCCCTCAAGCATTACCTTTTATTTGTTTTTTAGCATTTTGGTTTTTAAATATGCTCATTATTTATTATGGTGTGGAGAGTATTAAAAAGTTATTGGTTTTTAAAGCTATTTTTTTACCAGTTGCAACTTTAGCATTATTATTTTGGGCAATTACTCAAGCAAATGGTTTAGACAATATTCTTAATCAGGAATCAAAATTACATGGCTCAGATTTTTGGAAATATTTCTTTCCAGCACTTACAGGTATGATAGGTTTTTGGGCTACTTTATCATTAAATATTACAGATTTTACTAGGTATGCAAAAAGCCAAAAAGCACAAATAACTGGGCAAGCAATTGGCTTACCACCTAGTATGACTTTATTTGCTTTTGTAGGCGTAGTGGTAACATTGGCTACTACTATAATTTATGGACAAACAGAATGGGATATAGTAAAATTAGCAAGCAAATTTGAAAGTAAATTAGTAGTAAGTTTTGCTATGATTGGAATTATTATTTCAACCTTAGCAACCAATATAGCTGCCAATATTGTAAGCCCCGCAAACGATTTTGCAAACCTTAATCCTAAAAAAATAAATTTTAAAATTGGTGGTTATATTACAGGTGTTGTTGGTATTTTAATTTTACCATGGAAATTAATTGCAGACCCTAATGGATATATTTTTACTTGGCTTATTGCATATTCAGGTTTGTTGGGACCCATTGGAGGAATAATGATTGCAGATTATTTTTTTATTCGCAAACAAAAATTAATAGTAGAAGATTTATATAAACACAACGGAATGTATGGTTACAAAAATGGCTTCAACATTATTGCATTGATTGCTTTTATAATTGGAGTAATTCCTGTTGTTCCAGGCTTTTTAGTTACTGTAAAGTTGATAGACCCAAATTCTGTTGCAACATGGCTTTCCATCTTGTATCATTATGCATGGTTTGTTGGTTTTTTTGTTAGTGGTATTTTATATTTAATATTAACCGCAAAGAACGCTAAGGATTAACGCAAAGAACTCTAAGTTATTTATGACAGAAAATGAAATTTCAAATAAAGTGATTGGTAATGGGATTGAAGTACATTCAGCTCTCGGTCCAGGCTTATTGGAAAGTGCATATAAGGAATGTCTCTATTATAAATTGATAAGCTCAGGATTCTTGGTTGAAAAAGAAAAAGCAATGCCATTAGTGTTTGAAAATGTTAAATTAGAATGCGGTTATAGAATAGACTTATTAGTAGAAAAAAAACTGGTTATTGAAATAAAAAGTGTTGAGGCATTAAACGATATTCATTTGGCACAAACACTTACTTATATGAAACTTGGTAATTATAAATTAGGTTTGTTGATGAACTTTAATGTTCTGAGATTAAAAGATGGCATCAAAAGAGTTGTTAACGGACTTTAATCTTTGTAAACATTGCGTAATTCTTTGTGCCCTTTGCGGTTTAAAAAAATAACTTATGAGTGTATTAATTAAAAACGGAAGAATCATTACAGCAGATTCTGATCAGACTGCTGACATTTTTATTAGCGGCGAAACAGTTCAAGCCATTGGGAAAAATCTAAATGTACAATCCGATAAGGAAATTGATGCAACAGGATTATTAATTTTCCCTGGAGGCATAGACCCTCATGTGCATTTAGATATGCCCTTTATGGGTACATTCAGTAGCGATAGTTATGAAACTGGTACAAGGGCTGCTTTGTATGGTGGAACAACTATGGTATTAGATTTTATTTTACAAAAACAAGGCAATAGTTTACAAGATGCTTTACAAGAATGGAAAAGCAGAAGTGATAATAATTGTGTTGGTGATTATAGTTTTCACATGGCTGTTACAGATTTTAATGAGGAAACAAAAAAAGAAATAAAACATTTTATAGAGGAAGAAGGAATTACTTCTTTCAAAACTTTTATGGCATATAAAGGGGCCTTAATGATAGATGACAGACAGATGATTGGTTTAATGGAAGAAGTTAAAAAGCATGGTGGTTTAATTAATGTACATGCTACCAATGGCGATATGATAGATTACTTAATTGCAAAACATAAAGAGGAAGGAAAACTATCTCCCCTATATCATTATTTATCGCAACCAGAAATTACAGAAGCAGAAGCAAGTGAACGATTTATAGATATGGCAAGTTATACAGGTTGCCCTGGTTATATTGTACATCTTACTTGCGAAGGTGCTTTAAATGCAGTACGCAATGCAACCAAGCGTAACCAAAAAATATTTGTAGAAACTTGTATTCAGTATTTAATTCTTGATGCAAGTTTATATGAAAGAGATTTTGAAGGAGCTAAATGGGTTATGAGTCCACCACTTCGTGAAAAGAAAGATCAACAAACATTGTGGGCAGGTATAAATCAGGGTTTGGTGCAAGTAGTTGCTACAGACCATTGCCCATTTATGTGGGAGCAAAAATTATTAGGTAAAAATGATTTCAGTAAAATTCCAAACGGGCATCCTGCAATAGAAAACAGAATGGAATTATTATTTAGCGAAGGTGTTGAAAAAAATAAAATTACTTTAAACAAATTTGTAGAAGTAACAAGTACCAACGCTGCAAAAATATTTGGCATGTTTCCTAAAAAAGGAACCATTGCTGTTGGTAGCGATGCAGATATTGTTTTATTCAACCCAAATGAAAAACATGTATTATCTGCATCAACACATCACATGAATGTAGATTATAGTGGTTATGAAGGATGGGAAGTAACAGGAAAAGTAAAAACAGTTTTATTAAGAGGTAAAATTGCTATTGATAATAATGAATGTAAAGTAGAGAAAGGATTTGGAAAGTTTGTGAAGCGGAATAAAGTTGCTTCTATAGTTTAGAGTTTAGAGTTTAGAATGAAGAGTTATGAGTGATTTAAAAAAAACAGATAGTATCATTCAACAAAAGTCTTATGCTTTTGCATTAGCAGTTATTGCATTGTATAAAAACTTAGTAACTGATAAAAAAGAATTCGTTCTTTCAAAACAAGTTTTAAGAAGTGGAACTTCCATTGGTGCTAATATTCAGGAAGCTGTTGCCAGTCAGTCCAAAAGAGACTTCATTCACAAATTGTCAATATCTTTAAAAGAAGCAAGAGAAACCCAGTATTGGCTTAACCTTTTAAAAGATAGCAGTTATATTCCGGAGTCTGAATTTAATAACCTAAATAATTCTTGTGACGAGGTGAAAAAAATTCTAACCAGCATTATTCTAACAACTAAAGAAAGATATTTATCCAATTCATAACTCATAACTCATAACTCATAACTCATAACTCATAACTCATAACTATTAACTCACAACTCTAAACTCATAACTCTTAACTCATAACTAAACAATATGCCCAGAATAATTAAATCAGGATTAATTCAAATGTCTTTACCTAAAACAGAAGGTGAAGGAACAATTGAAGAAATTAAAGAAGCAATGGTGCAAAAGCATATTCCTTTAATTGAAGAAGCAGGAAAAAAAGGAGTGCAAATACTTTGCTTTCAGGAAATATTCAATACGCCATATTTCTGTCCTGGGCAAGATGCCAATTGGTATGCAAGTGCTGAAACAGTTCCTGGACCTACGATAGAGCGAATGCAGGTTTATGCAAAAAAATACAACATGGTTATCATTGTTCCAGTTTATGAAAAAGAACAAGCTGGGGTGTTGTACAATACTGCTGCAGTAATTGATGCTGATGGATCTTATCTTGGCAAGTACAGAAAAAACCATATTCCTCATACAGGCGGCTTTTGGGAAAAATTCTTTTTCAAACCTGGTAATTTGGGCTATCCTGTTTTTCAAACAAAATATGCAAAGGTTGGGGTGTATATATGTTATGATAGACATTTCCCTGATGGTGCAAGATGTTTGGGTTTAAATGGTGCCGAAATTGTTTATAATCCAAGTGCAACAACTGTTGGTCAATCTCAATATTTATGGAAGTTAGAACAACCTGCACATGCTGTTGCCAATGGATATTTTATGGGTTGCATTAATCGTGTAGGAACTGAAAAGCCTTGGAATCTTGGAAAGTTTTATGGCACCTCTTATTTTGTAAATCCATTAGGACAAATTATTGCAGAAGCAAGTGAAGATAAAGATGAACTACTCATTGCAGAATTTGATTTAGATTTGATAGAACAAATAAGAAGCAAATGGCAGTTCTTTAGAGATAGAAGACCAGAAACGTATGGAGAATTAGTAAGATTATAATATCTTAGAAAGAGGAATCTAAGGCGATGAATACTCATAATCATTATTCTTAAATCATAACTCATAATAAAAATAAAATGATTACAAATAACAGGCTAACAGAAGCTCAATACAATCAAAACTTTTCAGACATTCATCCAATGTTTGAAACAAAAGATGCAGCTTTGGTTGCAGCTAATAAATGTTTGTTTTGCTATGATGCACCTTGTACAAAAGCTTGCCCTACAAGTATTGATATACCTAAGTTTATAAAACAAATCACTACCGAAAACATCAAAGGCTCTGCACATACTATTTTTCAATCAAATATTTTAGGTGCTGGTTGTGGTAAAGTTTGCCCTGTAGAAAAATTATGTGAAGGCTCTTGTGTATATAATTTAATGGAAGAAACGCCTGTACAAATTGCAAAATTGCAACGATATTCTACAGAAAAAGCAATAGAAGAAAACTGGAAATTGTTTGAAAGAAAACCATCTAATGGAAAAAAAGTAGCTATTGTTGGTGCTGGCCCTGCAGGTTTAAGTTGTGCTCATGTTTTAGCAAGAGAAGGTGTTGAAGTAACTATTTATGAAAAAGAAAGTAAAGGTGGAGGCTTAATGACTTATGGTATTGCTGCTTATAAAGTAACACCTGCTTTTTGTGAAGATGAAGTAAACTATATTATAAGCATTGGAGGAATTGATATAAAATACAATCAAACATTAGGCAAAGATTTTTCGCTGGATGAGTTACAAAAAAATTATGATGCAGTTTATTTGGCTTTTGGCATTGGAACAATTAATAAATTAAACATTCCTGGAGAAGATTTAGATGGCGTTGAAGATGCAATTCATTTTATTTACAACATAAGAACCAATGAGTTTAAAAATATTTCTGTAGGAGATAGAGTAGCTGTAATAGGAATGGGTAATACAGCCATTGATGCTGCTACTCAGTCAAAACGTTTAGGAGCTAAAGAAGTAGCCATGGTTTATAGAAGAACGGAAGCAGAAAAAACCTGTACACAGCACGAATTAGATATTGCAAGATTAGATGGTTGTGCTACATTATGGCTTGCAGCACCAAAAGAAATTATTGGAGATAGTGGAAAAGTAAAAGCTTTGGTTTGCGATGTTATGCAATTAGGTGAACCTGATGCTTCTGGCAGACCAACACCAATACCAACTGGCGAAACGTTTACTTTAGAAGTAGATATGATAATAAAAGCAACTGGACAAAAACCATACACAGCTTTAGTAGAACAAATAGGCTTGGAAAATAACAAAGGAAAAATTATTTTACAATCAGATAAAGCATCTACAAATGTTAAAGGTGTATTTGCAGGAGGAGATGCAATAAATGGAGGAAAAGAAGCTGTAGATGCTGTACAGGCTGGTAAAGATGGAGCTAATGCTATTTTAAATTTTATATTTTAAATATGGAATTAGTAGTGAAAACTGAAAATAAGATATTAGAACTGTCATTTGAATTTTCTCTACAAATAATTCAGCTTTATAAAATTTTGATTGAGCATAAAGAGTTTGTTTTATCAAAACAATTGCTAAAAAGTGGTACAAGTATTGGAGCAAACGTTGAAGAAGCAATTGCTGCACAATCAAGAAAAGATTTCATAGCAAAGCTCTCAATAGCATCAAGGGAAGCAAGAGAAACTCGTTACTGGTTAAGACTTTTAGATAAAAGTAAGTTAGTTGAAACCGATTATTCTTCTTATCTAAATTCCATTGAACATATCATAAACATACTAACAAAAAATGTAAAAACTACTTCAGAAACAAACCAACAATAATTTATTATTCATAATTCATAATTCATAATTAATAATTTATAATTCAAAATTTATAATTCAAAATTTAAAATAGTTCCTTATGGCAAATATTTCTTCAAATTTTTTAGGTATTAAATCACCTAATCCATTTTGGTTAGCAAGTGCACCACCAACCGATAAAAAAATAAATGTGCTAAGAGCTTATGAAGCAGGTTGGGGTGGCGTTGTATGGAAAACCTTAGGCTCACAAGTAAAGAATGTTTCCAGTAGGTATTCTTCTGTTGATTATGGTGGGCATCGTGTTATGGGTTTCAACAATATTGAGTTAATTAGCGATAGACCATTAGATATAAATCTTAAAGAAATTACAGAAGTTGTAAAACTTTTTCCAGACCGTGCTATGATTGTTTCTTTAATGGCAGATAACAATAAAAAAGCTTGGCACGAATTAATTAAAAAGTGTGAAGATGCAGGAGCTATGGGCTTTGAACTCAACTTTGGTTGCCCTCATGGCATGACAGAAAGAGGCATGGGTGCTGCAGTTGGTCAAGACCCTGAAATTGCTAAAATGGTGGTAGAATGGGTAATGGAAAAAGCAACCATTCCTGTAATTACAAAACTTACACCCAATGTACATTCAGTTGTGCCAACAGGTAAAGCTTGTGTAGAAGCAGGTACCAATGCTTTAAGTTTAATCAATACCATACAATCTGTAACTGGTGTAGATTTAGATACACTTGTACCCAATCCTTATGTTGCAGGTAAAAGTGTTTTTGGAGGTTATTGTGGTCCTGCAGTAAAACCTATAGCATTAAAATTTTTAACAACAATAGCTCAAGATCCTACTACCTCTAAAGTGCCAATAAGTGGCATAGGTGGTGTAAGCACTTGGAGAGATGCAGTAGAGTTTATGTTATTGGGTTCAAGTACAGTACAAGTTTGTACAGCAGCTATGAAACATGGCTTTAGAATTGTGCAAGATATGTGCGAAGGATTAAACAATTGGATGGATGAAAAAGGCTTTAAAACTATTGATGATTTCATTGGCAAATCTGTAAATAAAATAACTCATTGGGAAGATTTAGACATCAACTATCATCATGTTGCAAACATCAATCAGGATAAATGTATTCACTGTGGTTTGTGTTACATAGCTTGTGAAGATACTTCACATCAAGCCATAAATTTACAAAATGAAAACCCTTACAACATATACACTATAAAAGAAGATGATTGCGTAGGCTGCAATTTATGTAAGTTGGTTTGCCCTGTAGATAATTGTATTACAATGGATGAAAAACGTGTAGCTCCAGAATATATTAACTGGAAAATGTGGCAAGAGAAAGGCTTACCATTAAACGACCATTAAAATTATTTTGAATGATGAATTTTAAATGATTTTCAAAGTCATTCAACTTAGTTCTATTTAACTTCTTCAATTCAAAATTTATAATTTAAAATTTATAATGAATATCAATACAACCCGTTTACAGCAACACTTTGAGGCTATGAGCCTTATAGGAAAAATTGGAGAATCAGGTACCAATCGTCCTGCACATTCTGCAGATGAAAAAAAAGCATTTGCATTAGCAGCATCTTGGATGCAAGCAGCAGGAATGACTACTAAAATTGACAACTTTGGAAATTTAATAGGAACATTAAAGGGAACAGATGAAAGTCTTCCTATTTTAATGATGGGCTCTCATTTAGATTCTCAACCCTATGGAGGACGTTTTGATGGTGTAGCAGGTGTTTTATGTGCCATTGAAGTAGTAACAACACTTACTGAAAATAATATACAACCACAACGCACTATACAAGTTGTTTCCTTTGCAGATGAAGAAGGTTGGCGATTTAATAAAGGCTGATTTGGTAGCAGA
>JAIBAV010000046.1 GCA_019695015.1 Chitinophagaceae bacterium | reverse complement strand
ACTTTTTTACTCTTAGGGGATCAATTTGTAACGACAACTCTCCATTAGACAATACAATGTTTGTTTGGTTCATTGTTATTAAAATTAGGGGTTAAAGAGGATGTAAATTTATACAATTTTTTTTTTTCAAATAAAAATTATTTATCTAAACCTTTAATTTTACTAATGGCGGATGCAGTTGTATAGAATTCTTTTGTATAAAAAGGTTGGCTATATGCTAAGTCAGAAAAGTTATTTTTATTAAATTGATTAAGCCCCAATTGAATTAATGTAGATGCTTGAAATAGTAAATCAGTAAAAATTGCATTAGGATTTTTTAACACTTCTTTTAATTTATTGCTCCCATTTCCGTTAAAAAAAATAGTATTTTCTTTTAGTTCATTTTCAAAACTAAATTCGTTTAATACACTTGCACAAGGTTTTATAATATAATTTAAATTATGATTATACAGGGCTGTAAATACTTCCATTCTTCGGGCATCAATCATTGGGCAAAATAATATTGGTAATGTAGAGTTAGCTAGAGGAATAAATTTAGATAAGTTACTCTTCATTTCAAATGCCATTATATCTAAAGTATTTAATAAAACTAATGGAATATTTAGTGCATAACACAAGCCTTTTGCTGTTGCTAAACCAACTCTTACGCCTGTATAACTTCCTGGTCCATTTACAACTACAATGCCATTTATTGATTGTAAATTAATTTGGGTTTTCTGAAAGTTTTTTTGAATTGCAGCTTGAATAAATGAAGCATGGTTTTTTTGTTCGAGACTTTTATCGGCAAAAATTATTTGCTCATTATTTGCTAAATAAATATTTGCTGTATCAAAAACGGAATCTATATATAATAAATATGCCAACTTAATAAATTAAATTGGCACAAAATAGTAAAGATTATTGGCAAGTACCAAAATTGATTTTATGATTAATGCATACGCATCATTCTTGGTTGAGCATTACGCATCATACCTCTCATAAATGGAGGCATTTGTTGCCCTTTTCCAGCAAATTTTCTTAAGTTATAAGTAAATGATAGCATAAAGTAACGTGTTAAAACTTGCGTTCTGGTATCTTGAATATAGTTTTGCTCTACAGTTCTATTTATACTTTTGTTTTGATTTAGTAAATCAAACACACTAAATTTTATTTCGCCACTTTTATTTTTAAATATTGTTTTTGCAATTGAGGCATTCCATAGAGGGATGGTTTGGTTATAACCAACACTTTGACCACGATTTATAGTTAAATCAAAATCGCTGCCAATAATCCAACCTGATTTTGATGAATAGGTAGGCTCTATAGAAAATGTTTGAGTAAAATAATCGCCATTTTGCTCGTTATTTAAAGTGTATCTGGCAAAAGTGTAAGAGGAAGAACTGGCAAAGTTTACATCAAAAACTTCTTTTACATTCATATTATAATTAACTCTTTCTCCAATAATATAATTATGCGTATAATTTTTAGTTTGGTTGTAAAGGTTTACATCTTTTATATACGACATAGTAGTTGAAAAGTTTAAATTAGATTTAGGTTTTTTTATAGGAAATCCATAATTAATAAAACCAAAAATATTCATTGCACCATTTAAGTTAATGGGCTTTGTATATTGTGCACCAGGTATAAGAACTATTCCATCTACAACTGTTGGTGTTGTGCCAGTATTTTGAATAACACTATTGCCAATTTTATTTTGAGTAAAACTTCCGTTAATACTTACAAAGAAGTTTTTAAAAGTAATTACATCAAAATTGGTATAAAATAAATTGAAATTGTGCTGAAACTCTTGCTCTAAACCTGCATTACCATTTCTTATATTTAATTGGTTGCTATTATCAATTACATCTTGTAGTTGTGTTATGGATGGTGCATTGGTTTGCCCCCTATAAACCAATCTTAAATTTTTAGTTCTGTTTTTACTATAGTGTAATTGTACAGATGGAAAATAATTAGTGAATGTATTGCTTAACTTGGTTGCCTTAGTATTATTTATACTTGTAAGCTCTGCAAACTGTACACCCATGCCTAAAGTGTAGCTCCACTCTTTAGTTAGTTGTACACGATAATTAGCATTAAATTTATTAGAGGTATTGGTGTTTTCGAACTTATTGGTAAGGTTGGGTACAATTATATCAAAACTATTAGTTTGTTTATTGTACATTAAAGTTTGTTGATTGGAATTGTTTTTACTGTAATTGTAATTATAGCTTAACTCTAATTGACTTTTTTTAGTAATGGGCTCTGTATAAGATAAGTTACTACTAAAAGTTCTACCATTTCTATCATTACTGTTTATTTGATTGATGGTGTCTTTCACTATTCCATTTATGGTATAAATATCGTTATAAGAAATATTGCTACCGTCTGATTCGTTATTACTTAAACCTGGTGTAAGGTTTAGAGAAATAGTGCGTCCACGTTTTTTAAATTTATGCCTTAGTAAAATGCTTGTACTAAAGTTGTAACCTGTGTTTTGGCTATTTGTAACTTGTTGTACATTGCTTAAATTAACCAACTTTCCCTTTGTAAGAGTTGAAATGGTTTGTTGGTTATTATCGCTAATTTGATAAGAAAAATTAGGACGAACCAGTAATGAATTTACAGAGTCGAATTTATGGTCAAATTCAAAATTAAATCGGTGGTTTTGATTAAGATAATTTGAAAAAGTGTTGTTGTTGTTGAACTGAGAAGAATCGTTAGTTACAAAGGTTTCGGTATGGCTTTCGTTGTCGTTATTTCTTTTCATATTGTTATAGAAGTAACTGCCACTTACACTTGTTTTTTTGCTCCAAACATCGTTGTAGTTTAAGCCTGCTGCCCATGTTGTAGCAATACCTGCTTGGTTTGTTGTTAAAAAGTTTCCTAAATTACCACCTCTCATTCCACCTCCAAACATTCCACCACCACCACGGCCTCCTGCAGAGTTCATTGTGCCAAATAAATCCTGCATTGAAAAATTTTGTTGGTTAATATTATTTCCTTGACCAATAAATGAAATTTGCTGATTGCCATTAAACCTATTAAAATTTGCATTAGTTGCATACCGTTCATTATTTCCTGCACCTATACTAAGTTTTCCAAAATAGCCTTTACGCCTGTCTTTTTTTGTAATAATATTAATTGTTTTATCTCTGTTGCCATCATCAAAACCACTAAAAGAACTTTGATCGCTTTGTGCATCATAAACCTGTACTTTATCAATTACATCGGTGGGTAAATTTCTTGTTGCAGTAGTAGGGTCATCGCCAAAAAATCTTTTCCCATCTACTAAAACACGTTTTACTGTTTGTCCTTGTGCTTTAACAGAGCCATCTTTTTCTACTTGTACACCAGGTAATTTTTTTAATAAATCTTCTGCTGTAGCATTGGGTTTTGTTTTAAAACTTCCTGCATTAAATTCTGTTGTATCTCCTTTAACTTGTATAGGAGCAGCAACAACCGAAACACCCTCTAACTCTTTTGCTTGTGGTTTTAAGATAATAGTACCTAAATCTAAGGTTGGATTTTGTTTATTAAAAACAACTGATTTAAAATAGGATTCATAACCATTAAAACTTATTTGTAAAAGGTAAGAGCCCATAGCAAAGCCTTTTATTTCAAAGGTTCCATCTGTTTTGGCAAGGCCAAAAGATTCAACTGTGGAATCTTTTGCGTTTAACATGCTTATAGATGCATCTTTTAAATTTTGTTTTGAAAGTGTATCTGTTACTTTTCCTTTAAGGCTAGTACTATTTTGAGCATGAACTACTTGAATTAACATTAAACAAATGAAAGCAAATAAAATTTTTTTCATAAATGGGAGAGTTGATTGGGAATAATCTTATGTACGAAAATAATCGTTTAACTGTTGTATTAACGTTAAATAATATAACAATGGTAAAGAAATAATATGAATGGTAATTAGTTGTAATTAGGGTAAGAATTTTTAATAAAAACTAGAGATGATTTTTTTTGAAAATAAATTTCTTTCTAACCATTTTTCCTAGCTTAAACCTAAATTTGACATAATTATTAACTAAAACTAACTAATTATGGGAATGATGAAAGAATTTAAGGAGTTTGCCATGAAGGGCAGCCTTATAGATTTAGCAATAGGCTTTGTAATGGGTGCTGCTTTTACAAAAGTTACAGGAGCTTTTATTAATGGTATGGTGATGCCTTTAGTAGGTATGATACAAGGTAAAGACTTATCTGACTGGAAGTTTGTTTTAAAAGATGCAGATAAAGTAGCAGGTACAGAAGAAGTAGCTATTAAGTATGGTTCTTTTATTTCGGTAACTATTGAGTTTATTATTGTTGCTTTTGTAATGTTTATGGTAATTAAAGCTATTAACAGAATGAAGAAAAAACAAGAGGAGGCACCTGCAGCTCCAGCAGAACCTTCATCTACCGACAAACTTTTAATTGAAATTAGAGATGCATTAAAAAAGTAGCATTTATTTATTGCTTACATTTTTTAATACCCTTTTTTTAAGGGTATTTTTTTTGTAATTAATCTTCTTTTTCTACTAAAAAATTTTTAAGCTTGGTTAATTCATCCACATTTACTTTATTATGAAGAGAGTTTAAGATTTCTTTTTTTTCGTTAGTAGTTAAATGAAAACTTAAGCTTGCAGCTTTGCTTTTGTTAGATGGAACATATTGAAAGCTTACTTGTTGTAAATTACTGCCATAACTTTCATTCATATACTCTAACTGGGCATGTTGGTAATAATCTTGCAGTCTATACCAGTTATATTGCAATAAGAATGCAGGCTTGGTAAATGCACTCCATAAGCTTTTATTTTTCTCCACCTCATCCCAGTCGTTTATACTTCTATCTCTTATTTGAATGATAACTACTTTAGAAGTATTTTCTTTTAACCAATTTTTATAAACTTCTATAAAACGCAAGGTGTTTTCTTGTCCAAAATTATCTCTTAATCCTGCATCCATAACATCAATAACAGGATTGGTTGGCAGCCAAACATTGGGTAAAACGTAAGGAAAAGTAGCATTCATTCTTAATGCACTTAAAATACCAATATTGTTGCTATTTTGCTTGCTAAAAAAGCTATTAAAATCAATAATATCTGGTGCAGGTTCAGAAGATAAATCATTTGCATTAACATGATTCATTAAAAACCTAACAGGTTGGGAGCACATTACAAATTTTCTACCATCGGTGCTAATAGTACTATTAAAAAACATGGTAGGTATAATTGCTTTGTTTTCCACTTCGGCATAATCTATTAATCTTTTATTTAAATAACCTCTTGTATTAACGTTTAAAGATCTTTCAAAAGCATAGCCTCTATCTTTCACATATTCATATCCAAATTTTTTAAATTTTTGAACAGGTCCAATAATATCTCTACTAACAAAAGAAGAGAATATGGGGTTTAGTAAATCTTTAGAAATATCATCTAAATATTGTTTGTTTTGAAGATTTATATTAAAGCCTTGTTGCTTACGAAAATACAATTCTCTATAATAAGCAGCACCTAACATACCACCAGATGCACCATTGATAAAAAAAGTTTTTTTCATTAAATTTCCGTTGAATACAACAGAGTCTAACATTTGCAACACACTAAATGTAAAAGTAGAACTTCTAACTCCGCCACCACTTGTATTAATGATGTATAATATGGGTAGGTCTTCTGTTTGATTGGCTTTCCAGTGTAATAATCTTTTTAAAAAAGTTAGTTTGTCATTCTCTATATTTTCTTTGCTTGCTAAAGCATAAATACTTTCTTTACTATATTCAGGTCGGTTGTTTTTATTTTCATAATTCAAACCATAAGCTTTGTTTCTTAAGTCTAAAATATTGTACTTGTACAAACTATTTAATAAAACATATAAAAGAATAATTATTGGAATACTCCAGGATTTAAGAAACAATGTAAATGCTCCACCAAAAGCAATGATTAGAGCAAAAAAAATGGTTACACTAGCTGCAGCAGGAATTTGAAATACCCTAGAGTCTGACGAAAAACCTAATGCTATTAATGCTATAAAAGCTAAGAAAAATGCAAGTATTGCAGCTAAATGGTGTTGCTTAAAAATTCTATCTAAAAAATCGGTTGAGTAATGCCTTATATCTCTTGGTTTGCGTAAGTGCATTCTGGCACTAAAAAACCAATCAATTCTTATTTGACTTTTTTCTTTTGGTAATGGGTTTTCTGTAAATGCAATAGCATAGTTTTTATTGGCTTCGTGAATTACTGTAGCCATGTTCTTATATATTCTTTTATCGGCACTAAAAAAATACATAAATGATATAGTGATGGATAAAAAGAATCCTATTAAAAAACCACTGCTTAGTAAAGCTATTTCTACAATTGGTTTTAGCTCTTTTTGATTATTATACTGTAAGGCACTAAAAAAATAAAATATTAAAAATAAAATTGGTAATACTGCATTGTTGATACAATATTTTAGAAATGGTTGAGCTGTAGAAGCAAGAAACTGTATGTGTTTGCCATGTAAAATAAAAGTTGTGATATTCCAACTCATTATAAAAACACCAATAGAAAAGCCTACTATGGCTGTACTGGAAAAACTAACCTCGTTAAAATATTCTGGAGCAAGAAATAGTGAGCTAGCACCGAAGTTGTTTAAAAAAATTCCGCCAACAGTTGCAAATAAAACATACCATAAAACTAAAAATATTTGATATTTTCTAAAATGCAGAAACAGTAATTGTACAGGCATACTGTACCAAAAACCTACAAAATATTTTTTCATTCTAAAATGTATTTACCAAACTAATATTAATTAACCCTCACTCATTTTTGTAATAATTATTTCTTTTAAAGATACTGAATTTTTATTTTGAATTGCCTATTGTTAATATTTTATTTTATACCTGCCTAATGAGGTTTTTGTTGAAAGTAAACTATTGAAAGAACAGAGTATAAAGTGTATTATTGCAATATGCTGCAACCATATTATCAGGAAAATATAATTGAGGCTGGCTGCGATGAAGCTGGTCGTGGATGTTATGCAGGTCCTGTTTTTGCAGCTGCTGTAATTTTACCCAACCATTTTTTTCACCCTCTATTAAATGATAGCAAACAAGTAAAAGAAAAAGATAGAAATGAATTGCGATGGTATATTGAGCAAAATGCTTTGGCTTATGCTGTAAGTAAGATTGATAATAATGAAATAGATAAGATTAATATTTTAAAAGCAAGTTTTAAAGCCATGCATCTTGCATTAGATAATTTAAAATTAAAGCCAGATTTGTTACTGATTGATGGCAATAGATTTTTGCAGTATAAAAAAATTAAACATCATTGCATTGTTAAAGGCGATGGTAAATTTGCTTCTATTGCTGCTGCAAGTATTTTAGCAAAAACATACAGAGATGAGTTTATGCAACAACTACACCTTGAATTTCCTGTTTATGGCTGGAATAAAAATAAAGGCTATGGCACTTTGCAACACAGAAAAGCCATTGAACAATTTGGACTAAGTAAATACCACAGAAAGAGTTTTAATATTGTACCCAAGCAAATAGAATTATTTAAAAAAGTAAGCAATGACTTTTGAAATATTTACCCAACAATTAGTTTCAGGAGTACAGCAAACACAATGGTACGAGTTAGTTGCAGTTTTTGCAGGTATTGCAAGTGTTTGGTTTAGCAGAAAAGAAAATATTTTAGTGTATCCTGTTGGATTAATTAACACTATTATGTATGTGTACATTAGTTTTAAGCACCATTTGTTAGGCGAGGCAACTGTTAATTTTTATTATACCATTATGAGCATTTATGGCTGGTGGCTTTGGACTAGAAAAGATAAACAAAGCCATGAAATTGTTTTGCATATTTCGTACAGTACTAAAAAAGAATGGATAGAACAACTTTGTTTTTTTGCTGTTGTTTTTGCAATATGTTTTACTGCATTACATTTAGCTAAACAATACTTTTTTGAAGGTGTTATTCCTGCTGCAGATGCTTTTGCAACTGCTACAGCTTTTACAGGTATGTGGTTGATGGCTAAAAAGAAAGTAGAAAGTTGGTGGTGGTGGATAGCTACCAATATTACATCTATACCATTATATTTTGTAAAATCATTAGTATTTACTAGTGTTCAGTATATAGTATTGCTTGTATTGGCTATTGCAGGCTTAATTACTTGGATGAAGAAAGCAAAGGCTGAAAATAAATACTAAGTATGTGTTATTTCTAATCTACAAACAAATCTGCAGCAATACCATCTGCTAAAAATTTTGCTTGCGGAGTAAGTTTTAAAAAATTATTTTCTATACTTAATAATTGTTGGGTAATTAATTTTTTACTCCTGCTTAATAATTTTTCTTTTTCTTCTTCGCTAAAATTTTCTTTAACATGTTGTAACGATATTCCTTCTATTGTTCGTAAAGCGGTCATAATATATTCGTTCAACTGTTGCTTTGTTGTTAATATTTCTATTTCATAAAGAACTTTATTTTGAGCTATACTTTTAAAGTACAAAGCATTGTTACTTATATTCCATTGCCTTGAAATGCCATTAAATGAATGTGCAGATGGTCCGAAACCTAAGTAATGTTTTCCTTGCCAATAACTGCTGTTGTGCTTACTTCTAAAACCACTTGTTGCAAAATTACTTATTTCGTAATGCTCATAATGTGCTTTAGCTAAGGTATTGGTTAATATTTCAAAATGTTGTGCTTGTTTTTCTATATCAATATTGGGTAATTTATTTTTTTGAATTAATGTATGTAAAACTGTTTTAGGCTCTACTGTAAGTGCATAACAGGAAATATGTGGAATATTAAATTGTACAACTGTATCAATGTTTTTTTTCCATTGTTCATTGGTTAAATATGGAGTTCCATAAATTAAATCAACAGTAATATTGTTGAAATATTTTGTGGCTATTTGTAAACAGTGTAGTGCTTGAAAACTGTTGTGTGCTCTATTCATCCATTTTAAATCTTCTTCTACAAAACTTTGAATACCTATACTCAATCTGTTTATGCCAATGTTTTTCCATTGTTGTAATTTTTCTTCAGTAATATCATCTGGATTTGCTTCTAAGGTTATTTCAACATTGGGTATTACTGTAAATGTTTGATGTAAATGAGTAATTATTTTTTCAATATCAGAAGGTTTATAAATACTTGGTGTGCCACCTCCTAAATAAATTGTTTCAATAGCTTCCTGAAGATAATTTTTTTGTAATGATGCTTCTTTTATAATAGCATCAAGCATTTCAGGCATATTGTTGTGTAATGTGCTAAAATGAAAGTTGCAATAATGACAGGCTTGTTTGCAAAAAGGAATATGTATGTAAATGCCTGCCATAGCTTAAAAAATTAGCTTTTCTCTTTTGATTTTTTTTGTAATGAAATTAATAATACAGGTAATAATAATAAATTAGTTATGGTACCAGTAACCAATGTAAAAGAAGTTAGCCAACCTAAAGATTGAGTACTATTAAAACCACTAAAACTAAAAATAATAAAACCTGCAATTAATACCAATGATGTATAGATAATGCTTATGCCTGTGTGTTTAATAGTTTGTATAAGTGTTGGTATGGTTTGGTTATTATAGTGTGGTAATTCTTGTTTGTAGTTAACTAAAAAACGAATGGTTACGTCTATCACAATACCTAAAGCAACACTAAAAATTAAAACAGTTGCAGGTGTTAACCTTATACCAGCCCAACCCATTAAGCCTGCAGTTAATAATAATGGAACAATGTTTGGAATTAAAGAACAAAATAAAATTCTAACAGATTTAAAAAGGTATAGCATACAAAATGCAATTAATAAAAATGCGTAAAGGATACTTTCTTTTAAACCAGAAATTATAAAACTACTACCTTCTAAAAATGTAACACTTGTACCAGTAAACGTAATTTTATAAGCAGATGTATCAAAAATTTCGGCTGCTTTTTTTTCTAAATCTTTAAGTAATAAAGGCAATTGAACGTTTCCAATGTCTTTTGTGTTAACACTTATTCTTGCAGTTTGCCTTGTACTATCCATAAAACCATTAAGCAAACTAGTAGTATTTTGTTTTTTTGCACCAACCGTATCGCTTGAATTATTAGATTTTAAATAAGGCCCCAAAAAAGCCATATCACCTTCGTAAGGTACTGCATAGCTTAAACTGTCTCCATCATAATATGCTTGCTTTGCAAATTTTAATCCCTCTACAAAACTCATAGGTCTTGCTGCTTCTTCTTTACTTGCAATGTAAGTAGATAGTTCCTCAATTTTATTTATTGGGTTCATGTTGCGTAATAACCCATTTTTCTTTTTGGTATCAACCATTATTTCTAATGGCATTACACCTTTCATGTTTTTTTCAAACCATTTTAAGTCGGTATAAATTTTATCTTGTTTAGGTAAATCATCTACTATAAATCCTTCGCTTTTTAATTTTAAAAAACCTATAATAGCTAAAGTGCAAAAAATTATTGTTAAGGTATAAATCCACTTTGCATTGTTTAATGACCAACGTTCTATTTTTACTAATAGTTTTTCTAAAATTTTATTATCTAAATATTTAACATGTTTTGGTTTAGGTTCTGGCAAATAACTTAAAACAATAGGAATAAAAATTAATGAAATAATAAATAAAGCCATAATGTTTATGCCTGATACAATACCAAACTCAATTAATAAATTACTTTTTGTAAATGCAAATACTGCAAAACCAATAGCTGCGGCAATATTGCAAAAAAGTGTAACAACACCCATACGCCCAACCATAGTAACTAATGCATGATTTTTATTGCCTGTTTCTTTAAATGTAGAATGGTATTTGTTTAAAAAGTAGATACAATTAGGAATGCCAATTACAACAATTAAAGGTGGTATTAAAGCAGTTAACAATGTTATTTTGTAACCTAATAATACTATTGTTCCCAAGCTCCAAACAACACCAAAAAGTACAACCAGTAAACTCATTACTGTAGCACTTAAACTTCTAAAAAAGAGCATTAAGGTAATAGCTGATAAAACTAATGAGCCTATTAAAAACCAATTCATTTCATCTTTAATTCTATTACCAATTGTTGTTCTTATAAAAGGCAAGCCACTAGTATGCAAACTAATATTTGTATTTTTTTCGAATGTTTTAGCTTGTGCCATTACATTGTTTATCAACTCTGTTCTACTTTTACTATTTACGCTGTCTTTGTTTAGCTGAACACCAATTATATAAGCATTTGTATTAGCATTATATAAAAGTGAATTATAAAAAGGCAAGGATAAAAACAAGGTTTTATCTATATCTAAATTTTCTTGAGTTGTGTACGGGGCATTAAATATTTTTTGGGGTAATAATTTTTCTCCAACCGAATCTTTTACTAAGGTTACTGCTTCGGGTATGCTTAAAACATTTGTAACACCAGGTATTTGTTTTAAGTTTTTATGAAAATTTGCTACCTCATTAAATATTGAAGGTGTGAAAAATTGGTTGCTTTCAATTCCAAAAACCATTGTGTTGCCATCATCTCCAAATTTTTGTCTGAACTGCTGATAATCTTTGTATTTAATATTATCTGTAGGAATGGCTCTAGTAAACTCGTAGCTTAATTTTACTTTAGATGCGAAAAACCCCATTAAGGCAGTTGTAATAAGTAAAGCTATTAATAGTAATAGCCTATTTTTTAAAATAAACTGCCCAAGTTTATACCACATACTTTTTTTATTATAACTGTTTTGAAAGTTGCAAAGAAAAGTATTTTTATAGAAGTATTAATTTTTAGATAAGATGCCAGAAAATCTTTTAATATCTGCCATAGAATGAATTGCTGTTCCTTGTACAATATAATTTGAAAATTGATGGGCAAAATATGGTGCTAAAGAACAGCCTTTTGTACCCATGCCATTTAAAATTCCAATATTTTGATGAATAGGATGAAAGCCAATGAATGGCCTTCTTTCAATATTTGCAGGCCTTATAGCAGCTATATGTTCAACAATTTTATAAGGAATTTTAAGAAAACTTTTCAACCTTGCTTCCATATCTTCTCTAAAGTGGTTACTGGGTAAATCATTTTCAAAATTCCATTCATAATTGGAGCCAATCCACCATAAATCTTTTTTGTATGGTACAATTGCACAGGTTTGTTTATAAATATTTTTTCTTGGCAAATCGTTTATTTCAGCTATTAAAGCTTCGCCCTTATTTAATGCATAAGGTAATAATTTAAAGTAAGAATTGGTTGTGTTATCAGCTCCATCGCAATAAATAACTAAATTATTTTTATGCAAATTAATTTGCTCTTCAGAAAAATATTCTTCTTTTAATAGCCTATTTGTAAGTAAATATTCTCTCCAACTTTGTAAAAGATTTTGAATATCTATTTGCCAGCAAGGGTTAATTTCTCCAAAACCAAAATGATAGTTTAAGTATTCGTTCCATTGATTTTGATTGGATGGTTTTTGTAAAAATGGCTCCTCATTTATTCTATCATCAAAAGCAATTTTCATTTGGGGTGTAGGATGAAAGTCTAAAATATTACATTGCTTAATAATTGAAGTTTGTAATAATTGCTCCACTTTTTGATAGGTATTTACTGCAAAAGGCATAATTTCTTCAATCATCCATGTTCTTACAATTCTTCTTCCTGTTACTGGGTTTATTACTCCACTAGTTACAATACTTGAGGAGTTTTTTTTGGGAAGATTATATACTACTATTTCTTTACCAGCCAGGTGTAAATACATAGATAAAAATGTTCCACATAAACCTTGTCCTACTATAATTATCTTTTCGTAATTAGTTTGCATATTTTATTTTTCTTAAAAATTTATTTACTTATTAAACTTGAAAATTCATTAAATGAAAATGCTTTTACATCTTTAAAAAATAAGGAATAATAATTTTGCAAACTCGAGTAGTTTTGAATAAATAAATTATACACCAAAGTAGAACTTTGCAAATATTTTGCACGATGTACTACACCTTCAAAACTTTTTTCAATACCCCATAAAAATTGGTAGTTAAACAACCAGTTTTGTGCTTTCATTTTTAATAACATTTGCTGAAAAATTGGTGGCATTAAACTATAGTTATGCATTAAACTTTTATAGGTAGTTTGAGTAAAATTATTCAAATGACTTTCTGTTTCAAATTCGGTTTTATCTATTGCTAAAAAATGATCGTACACTACATCTATAAATGCACCAGCATATAAGCCAACAACTGGCTTGAAAATTTGTTTGGCTTCTTTAGTTGCAAAATGGTTATCTGTAAAACTATCTATATTACGATGCAATTGAATACCTTTTTGTATTTGCAATGGGTAATCAAATTTTCTCTTACCTTTTATAAAATCGCTAATCATATTACCAATTAATATATCTTCTTTATTAAAAGATAAGTATGCATGTGCTAAATAGTTCAATTAATTATTAGTTTATAAATTTTGAAATGTTTATTATCAATTCTTCATTAATTGGTAGCGTTTTATCTGTATAAGTTTTCATTCCAATATCTTCACAATCATCTGATGCGTTTTTTAAAGTGTGTGTCATTTTTTTTATTAGCACAATTTTGTTTTTGGTATTTGCCATATACAATATTTGTGCTTCTGATGGTTTTGTTTGTATATCGCATGTGCCATTGATAATTAATACAGGAGGTTTAATTTTTTTTATTTCATCGGCAGGGTTATATTTTAACCAGGAAATCATATATGGTTGTACCGATGGCCGAAACAATGCATATAAATATTTTGGTACATCATGTATGGTTTTACCATTTTTTAAAATAGTAAATATATCTCTGGCTTGTTGATATACTACTTCTTCTTTTGATTCTAATTGGCTTAATATTACTTCATCAATAGGCCTACCTGCACCACTAATAGATACAACACCCATTACATTAACTTGTTGTGCAGCTACTATTGCAATTAAAGAGCCTTCGCTATGGCCAATGAAGAAAATTTTTTTATATCCTAAGCTGTCAATAGCGTAATGATAAAATGTTATTGCATCATTAATATAATCTTCAAACCTTAAACTATCTTCACTACTATTTTTTTGCAGACTTTTACCAACACCTCTTTTATCGTATCTAATTGTTGCTATGTTATTTTTTTGTAGTTCTGCTGCTAACATTTTATAAGTATTTGCCGATACTCCTGCAATGTTGTTTCCATCTCTATCTGTAGGGCCAGAACCTGCAATTATAATGGCCAATACTGCATGGTTGTTTGTTGTTGTTAAAGTACCATCCAGTACTCCATTATTTATTTTAATAGAAATGTCTTTTTCATTTGTTTGTGCCAAACTTTTAAAGGAGGTGCATATTATTAGCAACACTATTACTAAAAATTCTTTCATTCCGTTATAAATATTTTAATAAAAGTAGGTTATTAAAACCAAAATTATAATTTAACCAAACCATAACATTAATTTTAATTTTTTTAAGAAATGTGTTGAAACTGCTTTCTGTATTGAGTTTTGTTGAATTAATGAAAATATAAATTCGTTATTGGATTACCGTTCATCATGTGTTTTTTACCATTGGTTGGTTTTATGTATAACTACTTAATCTTGCTATTAAACCAATTTATTTTTACATCATCAAATAAATTGAAAACTAATTAAATCATCTTTAAAACTAAATAAAATGAAAAAGTTACTATTTATAATGCTTATTTGCACCGCATTCTCTTTTAAATTAAAAGCAGCAGATGACCTTAAAGTTTCTAATATTATAATTGAAAATTTTCAACAGTCATTTCCATCTGTAGAAAATGTAGAATGGAAAATTAGTAAAGATGTTGTAAAAGCAAGTTTTAACAACAATAATGAATTTGTTACTGCCTATTATTTTTTTGATGGTAGTTATTTAGGTTATTCAAAACCTGTTGCATTAGATAAATTGCCAGAAAATGCTATTAGGAATTTTACTAAAAATTATCCTTTTCCTTTATACAACTTAACAGAGGTAATAGAAGTAACAAGCCCAAATGGTGAAATAAATTATTACTTATCTTTATTAGAATCTAAAAATGGTAAGAGAAGAATTTTAAGAGTATCTGAAATGGGGGGTGTTTACTCATTTAATGATTAATCTTTCATCAACTTATTTTATTGAAGTTGCAACATTGGATATTTTTCAATGTTGTTTTTTTATAATTAATTTTCTTTATTTAGTTCTGGCTCTATCCAAGCATTATTTTCTTTTAATAAATTAATTAATTCATCTACTGCAATATTGCTGTCAATATTTCTTTTTACCACTTCTTTCCCTTTGTACAAAGTAATTTTTCCAGGTCCGCTGCCAACATAACCAAAATCTGCATCAGCCATTTCACCTGGTCCATTAACTATGCAGCCCATGATTGCAATTTTTACTCCTTTTAAATGGTTGGTTCTATTTCTAATTTTTGCAGTTGTTTCTTGCAAATCAAATAAAGTTCTGCCACAGCTTGGACAACTAATATATTCTGTTTTAGAAATTCTTGTACGAGTTGCTTGCAAAATAGAGAATGCAGTGTTATTTATAAACTGTTCTATAGATTGGTTGCTACTATAATTTCTGCCAGTTGTTTGCTGGTTATTAATGATAGCATTTTGATAACTATTATTTGTTAATCCTAAACAAATACCATCGCCAAAACCATCTAAAAATAAGGCACCTGTTTCGGTAGCAAAATGAATTAAATGTTCGTCATTTGTTTGCCAATTGCTATCGCAAATATTTACAACTGGGTTTTTTATATTTCTGTTTTGTAATTCTATATACATTCTACGTATAGATTGCATGCTGTTTTTATTGGTAGATGAAAGGCATAAAACAACTGTATTATCTTTAGCCAATTCTTCTAAAAAAGAAAAATCATTAATAGTGGTATCATCGCTAAAGCAATCTACCATTACAAAGTTTGTAGAGGAGTTGTTTTTATTATTTTCTATGAATGCTTTTGCATCAAATATTGGAAAATATTTTGCTTTATTATTTGTAAGGCTCCAAGTAGCAGGGTAAACAATTACTTTTAAAGTTCCTGGTAGTTCAAAGTTTAAAGTTTTATTTCCAATAAAAATATAATCAGCAGCAAGGTCGCTAATATTCCATTTGTCTGTTCTAGAATTATAGCTATAACCAACACTACGTAAAGTATTTGGTGAAATAGTTTCTACTTTGCTTAAATCAGCAATTACAATAGGCACATGTGTTTTGCCAATATTTTCTATTTCAAATGATTCTCTTCTTTTATATTCTAGAGGGTTATAAGATAATTTATTTATAGCAGGAACTTTGGTAGTTAACTGTTGGTTATTTGAACTGTATCTTTTTACTAAATCTTTACAAACAGGAATTTCAAATTCAGGATCTTCAGTTAAAGAAACCCTGATGGTATCTCCAATACCATCTTCCAATAAAGTTCCAATACCTGCTGCACTTTTCACTCTTCCATCTTCACCGTCACCTGCTTCTGTTACACCTAAATGCAGTGGATAACATTCACCAAACTCAGTTTCCATTTGTTGTATAAGTAACCTATAAGCCTGTACCATTACTTGTGGGTTACTTGCTTTCATGCTTAGTAAAATATTATGGTAAGATTCGTTTCGAGCAATTCTTAAAAACTCCATTGCACTTTCAACCATACCCATTGGTGTATCTCCATATCGGCTCATAATTCTATCACTTAATGAACCATGATTAGTACCAATTCTCATTGCAGTACCATACTCTCTACAAATTTTAATTAGAGGAGTAAATCGTTCTCTTATTCTCTCTATTTCCTCCAAATATTCTGCATCAGTATATTCAATTTGTTCAAATTTTTTTTTATCTACATAATTGCCAGGGTTTACTCTAACTTTTTCAACTATTCTGGCAGATATTTCAGCAGCTTTGGGTGTAAAATGTATATCTGCCACTAAAGGTATTTTAAAACCACGTTTATGCAATTCATTTTTAATGTGTAGTAAATTTTCTGCATCTTTTATACTTGGAGCAGTAATTCTTACAAGTTCTGCACCTGCTTCAATACAACGAATAGTTTGCTCAACTGTAGCAATAGTATTCATGGTATCGGTTGTAGTCATTGTTTGAAGCCTAATAGGATGATTGTTTCCTAATAGCAAATCGCCAATTTTAACTTCTTTGGTTAATAAACGTTTATAGTTGGTTAAAGAATTACAATATAGTTGCATAGCATAATAATAAAGATGCAAAGTTGCTTAAAAAATACCTATTTTAATTAATAAATTAATTGTGCAAAAATTAGATCATAATTTATAAATTATATAAGATACCAACTAATGGGTATTTTTAAAATGGATGCTTGTAAATAAGTATTTGCAGCATATATTAGCTAAATGAAATTGCTAGTTTTAGTATATATGCTGGTATGGTGTGGTACACTTGTTGCTCAAACAGAACGTTCGGATAGTTTACTCAATTTTAAAAACAATCTTTTGCAAATAGTGCAAGAAGAATATTGTTTTTGGAACGATCCTGTAAATAGAGTTGAAACACAGTTTAATTCGGTTGAACATGTTAAAAAATATTGGAGTTGTTTAAATTTTCATCCTACAACCAAGCAAATTCAAAGTACAAAATGGCAAGATAGAAATCCTTGGAGTTCTGCATTTATTTCATGGTGTATGAAGGCTGCAGGCTATGGCAATAATTTTTTTTATGCTCCTAACCATGCAAAATATATAAGAAAAGCTTTACAGAATAGAGAGAATAACTTAACCGAAAATCCATTTTGGGCTTATGATATTACCGAAGAAGAAGCTGCTTACCCAAAGCCAGGAGATTTACTTTGCAAGAATAGAGAAGGAATGAAGTATATCTTACATTCAATCAAGGAAAATTCTATCTCACATTGTGATGTAGTGGTTGAAACAGATAAGATTAATGGTATTGTAATTACTATAGGAGGCAATGTTTCGGATAAGGTAAACAAACGCTGGGTTTTTTTAGATAATAATGGATTTATTGATACTAATGCAGCATGGTTAAGTTTTGATGCAGATGGGGTAGGCCATTCTGGTAGCCAAAAAGATTTTTTTTCGGTAATTAAAGTACAATAGTTTTTTGTAACAATACACTTTTTAAAGTACCCAATACTTATTATGTTTGCAGCTATATTTTTTATTTAATGAAAGTTACAGAGCATATTGCACAAGCAAAAGATACCTTACTGTCTTTTGAAATATTACCTCCTTTAAAAGGAAAAACAATTCAAACCTTATTCAATCATTTAGACCCATTAATGGAGTTTAACCCAAGTTGGATAAATGTAACTTATCATAGAAGTGAAACAGCTTTTAAGAAAAAACAAGATGGCACTTTTGAAAAAGTTGAAATAAGAAAAAGGCCAGGTACAGTAGGTATTTGTGCTGCTATAATGAACCATTATAAAATTGATACAGTACCACATTTTATTTGTGGAGGTTTTAATAAAAGAGAAAGTGAAGATGCTTTAATTGACCTTAACTTTTTAGGCATTAACAATGTATTGGTATTAAGAGGAGATGCTGAAAAAAATGAACCTAGTTTTTTACCAGAACCAAGTGGCCACCAATATGCCATTGACTTACAAAAACAGGTTGTAAACTTAAACCATGGTATTTATTTAGATGATGATATTAGAGATGGTGGAAAAACTAATTTTTGCATTGGCACCGCAGGATATCCAGAAAAGCATTTTGAAGCTCCAAATCTAGAAATTGACTTACAAAGGTTAAAAAATAAAGTAGATGCAGGTGCAGATTATATTATGACACAAATGTTTTTTGATAACGAAAAGTTTTTTAGTTATGTAAATCAATGCCGAAATATGGGTGTTACTGTACCAATTATACCAGGGTTAAAACCTATTACATCCAAAAAACAATTAAGTGTATTGCCACGTATTTTTCATGTTGATATTCCAACTGAACTATCAACAGAAATTATGAAATGTAGAACTGATGAAGATGTAGAAACTGTTGGAACGGAATGGTTAATTCACCAAAGTAAGGCATTAAAAAAATTTGGTGTACCTGTATTACATTACTACACATTAGGAAAGCCAAAAGTGATATGGAATGTTGTTAAAGAAGTAATTTAAACATATTTTAATTTTTGAATCTATCTATTAATCTCTTTTTTGTTATAGATTAACATTGTAATTTCTCACAAATGCCTAATTTTGCACTATGCAAAAAATTATTGCATACATATTATTTTTCATTTTTAGTATTAGCACTTTTACCAGTAAAGCTGTAATAGACGATTGTTGTGCTGTTAATAATGCTAAACATACAATGCCTAGCCATTGTAAAAAATCCTGCTGTACAAAAGAAAAAAAATCAATACCTAAACATGCACATAAATGTTGCCAGGTTATTGCTCCCAATCAATTAAACTATGCTGTTAGTAATACCAATAATATTGTTGTAGAAGCTTCTGTTTCTTCCAAAAAAATTCATTGTATTACCTATTCTTACAGTTTTCAAAATTTATTTGAAAAACCAAACTCAAACTATCCAATCTTTTTTAAGCAGCATACTTTACAGTATGCCCCAAAACATTACATACAGTATTGTAGTTATTTAATATAGATAGCTTCCACTTTCTTTTTTTAAATTATTTTTTAAATTTTAAAATTCATTAAGTGAAAACTTTATTATTATATACTATATGCTTATTACTAAGCTTAAACGTAAATGCACAAACACATAAAACCTATTCTTTTAAAGTAAAAGGTAGCTGCGAAATGTGTAAAGAAAGAATTGAACAAGCAGCAAAAACAGCAGGGGCAATTAACATTAACTATAATTTAGCCACACAGGTTTTAAGTTTTAGTTTAGATAATGAAAAATTAAATGTTGCAGATATTGAAAAAGCAGTAGCTAATATTGGCCACGATACAGAACATTTTTCCTCTCCAGATAAAACGTATAACGAATTACCAGATTGTTGTCATTATACCAGAGGTAATCAGTTTAATACTTCCAAAAACTTATTAAGAGGTATTATTTTAGAAGAAAATACCAGTGGTAAAATGATGCCAATTGCACATGTAAATGTGCATGATTTGGTTAATGAATTTTCGGTACAAACCAATGCAAAAGGAGCTTTCGAAATTCCTTTCCAATCTGCCACATATTTATCTATAAACCATGTAAACTTTAAGAAAGATAGTATTGAAGTTAATGAGAACGAATTTTTAACTATAACCTTAAGCCATAAAGGCAAAAACAGTTTAGATGATGTGGTAGTTACTGTAAAAAGAAGCAGATATATGTCTTCTACAATTATCAGCAATCAAATAAACTTAGGTACAAAAGAATTAACCAAAGCTGCTTGTTGTAACCTATCTGAAAGTTTTGAAACAAGCCCAACAGTTGATGTAAGTTATGCAGATGCAGTTACAGGAATAAAACAAATTCAGCTATTAGGTTTAGCAGGTAGTTATACGCAAACCATTACAGAGAATACACCAGAGTATAGAGGAGTTGCTGGCAATATGGGTTTTAATTTTATTCCAGGCCCTTGGATAGAAAATATTCAAGTAACCAAAGGTATTGGCTCTGTTGTAAATGGCTACGAGAGTATAGCTGGACAAATTAATGTAGAATTAAAAAAGCCTAACCAAAAGCAACCTTTTTTTATCAATGGTTATGTAAACACAATGGGCAGAATGGAAGGAAATTTTGTTACTTCCAAGCAATTGAATGATAAATGGAGCACTGCAACTTTAGTGCATGCCAATGGTGTTATAGCCAAAAATGACATGAACAAGGATGGTTATTTAGATATACCCAAAGGACATCAAATAAATATTGCTAACAGATGGGATTATAGCAATAAAAATGGGCTAGGAATTCATTGGATTTTAAAAGGAGTTTCTGACAGAAGAATTGGTGGTAACAAAAATTTTACTACTGCCGACAAATTAACTACAAACAATTATGGAGTAATGCTAAATAACGATGCTTTAAATGCTACTGCAAAAATTGGGTATATTTTTCCTAAATATAAACATAGAAGTATTGGTTTAATATTATCTGGTAGTTATAGCAATATAAATAATGTGTATGGTTTAACTAATTATAAAGCAAAGCAAACTGGTTTTTATAGTAACTTAATTTATCAATCTATAATTAATAATACCAACCATAAATTTAAAACTGGCTTAAGCATAGTAGCCGATGATGTTAAAGAGCATGTTTTTAATAAACATTATAATAGAAAAGAACTGGTACCAGGAGCATTTTTTGAATATACTTATACTGTTACACCTAACTTATCTTTAATAGCTGGTATAAGAGAAGATTATCATAATAATTTTGGATGGATTACTACACCAAGGTTACATGTAAAATATGATGCCACAAATAATACCATTTTTAGATTTGCAGTTGGTACTGGATTTAGATTGGCCAATATTTTTACCGAAAACTCTAATGCATTTATTAGCTCAAGACAATTTTTTATTGATAACCCTACCAATAATTATGAATATGGTTTAGAGCCTGAAAAAGCAGTAAACTTTGGCTTAAGCTTTATGCAAAAATTTAGAACAAATAATAAAGAAAGCTTTTTTACTTTAGATTTATACAGAACAAGCTTTAGCCAGCAAACAGTTGTAGATTATGATAAAAATCCACAAGAAATTCATTTCTATAATTTAAAAGGAAAATCATTTTCAAATACTGTAATGGCCGAACTAAATTTTTATATTTTGCAAAACCTAGCTACAAGAATTGCATATAGATTTTTAGATGTACAAACAGATTATACAACAGGAAGATTACAAAAACCATTACAATCTCAGCACAGAGCATTTATTAATTTAGAATACGAATTAAGCAAAGGCTGGTTGGTTGATTTTACTACACAATGGATGAGTGAAAAAAGAATTCCATCAACCACAGCTAACCCAATTAACAAACGGTTTGCAGCCTATTCTCCAAACTATTTTCAGATGGCAGCACAAATTACCAAAAAATTCAAAAGCGGTTTTGAGTTATATGTTGGTGGCGAAAATCTAACTAACTATAAACAACATCATTTATTTATTGATGGCAAAAATCCTTTTGGAAATTATTTTGATGGAAGCCTTGTATGGGGGCCAGCAATTGGTGCTATGATTTATACAGGATTTAGATATTCTTTTTAAGAAACAAATTCTCTTAAAAAATACCTACCATAAAGTAAAATTTGGTAGGTATTTTTTTGAAAAGTTTAAACAAGATTAAAAAGAAAAAGAAAGGAGTTCGTTTTGTTGCAAGCTGTGTTGCTCACCTGATTTTAAATTTTTTAATGTACAAGTTTTTTCTTCTATCTCTTTTGAACCAATGATTACAGCATAATGAATATTTTTTTTATCGGCGTATTTAAATTGCTTATCAAATTTAGCAGTTTCGTGATACAACTCACAGCTAACACCTTTATCTCTTAATTGTTGCATTAGGTTAAAAGAAGTTTTACTTTCATTCATGCCTAAATTAAAAAATAAAACCTCTGTGCTTGTTTTTAAGTCATCAGGAAAAACTTTTAATTCTTCCATTACATCATAAATTCTATCTACTCCAAAACTAATACCAACACCAGGTAAATTAGGAACCCCAAAGTCTCCAGTTAAATCGTCATATCTTCCACCACCTCCAATACTACCCATTTGTACTTTAGTAGCTTTAACTTCAAAAATTATACCTGTATAATAGTTTAAGCCTCTGGCTAAAGTAAAATCTATTTCAACTTTTGGTTGAAAACTTAAAATATATTCAAGTTCATCAATTCCTTTATTACCGGTTTCATTATTACCAATTAATTGCTTTAATGCTATTATTTTTTCTTTATTGTTACCGGTTATGTTTAAATATTTTTCAATAGTAGTAATTTGAAGTTTATTTAATCCTCGTTGCAATAACTCTTCTTTTACATTATCTAATCCTATTTTATCTAACTTGTCAATAGCTATAGTTATATCTATTAGTTTATCTGCACCTCCGCACAATTCTGCTAAAGCAGCCAATATTTTTCTGCTGTTAATTTTTATTTCAACATCTATTGATAGTTTCTCAAAAACAGTAGAATAAATGTTGGCAAGCTCTACTTCGTTCAATAAATTATAACTTCCTACCACATCACAATCACACTGGTAAAATTCTCTATATCTGCCACGTTGTGGCTTATCAGCCCTCCAAACAGGTTGAATTTGATAGCGTTTAAAAGGCATGGTTAAACTTCCATGATTCATTGCAACAAATCTTGCAAAAGGTATCGTTAAATCATATCGTAAAGCTCTTTCGGTAATGGCAGCATTATTTTTTCCTTCTAAAACTTTTTGAAATTCTACAGCCGATTTTTCTCTTTTCTCTATTCGGTCCAAACCATTATTCAAAATTTTAAAAATAAGTTTATCTCCTTCATCACCATATTTACCCATTAAGGTTTCAATATTTTCCATTGCTGGGGTTTCTAATGGTTGAAAACCATATAACTCAAATACTGTACGTATAGTATTAAAAATATAATTTCTTTTCCTTACAACATCAGCACTAAAATCTCTGGTTCCTTGTGGTAACGATATTTTACTCATAATTACTTACTTGTTTAAACTTGTAATAACTGCATCGCAGGCTTTATCTAATAGCTCATATACAGCATAATAATCTTTTTCATCTCCATACCAGGGGTCTGGTACATTTTTATTTTCATTTAGATAAAGTTCACTGAGTATTAATTTAACTTTATTTTCATTCCACAATTTACCTGCAATTTCTTTTACTTCTAAGTAATTATTAGTATCCATTACATAAATCTTATCAAATAAAAGCATATCATTTTTATTAAACTGCCTGCATTTATGAGCACCAATGTGAATACCATTTTCTAGTGCCACTTTTTGAGATAAAATATGAGGCGGTTTCCCTACATGATAATCAGCTGTTCCTGCACTATCTACTTGCCAATTAAGGTTTAATTTATTTGCTTTAGTTCTTAATATACCTTCTGCTAAAGGGCTTCTACAAATATTTCCTAAACAAACCATTAAAATTTTCATCAGGGCAAATATAGTTTTTGTTATTATTCTTTAACTAATCAAGCATCCTTAGTAATAGTATTTATATTTTTAATTGCCTCTTTTTAAGGTAATAAATAGTTGAAACAGAGGAGTATTTAATACATAGTAGTATTTTTTTATTTCATAAATTATTATTTTTATATCTTTCCAGCCCTTAATACTTTATTAGTAATGAATAGCAACGAGGATAAGAGAAGAAAAAGTTATTTGCTAATGCGTATGACCTACGATATTGGCATGGCTGTTTTTTTAATTGGCATGGCTGTTTTTTTGTTATTGGGTAATTTTTGGGGAATTGAACAAATCTTAACTATTGATTCTACTTTTAGATATATGTTTGGCTCCATTTGTTTACTGTATGGGTTATTCAGACTTTATAGAGGTATTAAAAGAGAGTATTAATATGAAAAAGTATTTAATAATAGCTTTATGTTGTTTGTTTGTTATTATGCAGGCGTGTAATAATGCAACAACATATAATTTAAATAATGATACACCACAAACAGGTAAAATATTTATTAGTGTAGATGAAAGTTTTAAGCCTGTTATTGAACAACAAATAAAAGTTTTTCAATCATCGTATCCTAAAGCAAATATTATTGCAGAGTATAAGCCAGAAGTTGAGTGCTTTAAAGATTTGCAGGAAGATAGTACTAGAATGATATTAGTGGCTAGAAATATTAATGATAAAGAAACGGAATATTTTAATGCTAAACTATCCTACACACCTAAACAAGATATACTTGCTTACGATGCTGTGGTAGTAATTGTAAATATAAATAGTAAAGACAGCATATTTACATTGCAACAACTCCAAGATATTTTAAATGGAAAAAATAATATTACTGCAGTAATGGATGGCAGTAATGCTACTAGCACTGTAAGGTTTTTAAAAGATAGTATTTTAAAGGGAGAACAATTTGGTAAAAATGTAGTGGCAAGCAATGGTAGTAATGCAGTGGTAGAAGCAATTGCTAAAATGCCCAATGCTGTTGGCTTTGTTGGGCTAAGTTGGGTTGGCAATACAGATGAGCAAAATCAAAAAGAACAGTTAAATAAAATTAAACTTGCATTAATAGAATGTGTAAAATGCAATGATAAAGGAGTATTTGCTAAACCAAGCCAAAGCACAATTACTTATGGTCAATACCCTTTGGCACGACCCTTGTACTATGTATTAAAAGAATATTCAGAAGGGCTTGGAACAGGGTTTAAAAATTTTATGACCAACGAAAGAGGCCAGCTAATTTTTAGAAGAGCTTATTTAGCCCCTGCAAAAATGAATTTAAATACAAGAAATAGTGCAATAAAAGAAGAACAATAACTTTATAAAATTTAAAACTAAACGTTAACCATTTAATTAAACCTGAAAATGATGAAGAAAATTGCTACAATTATTTTTACACTTATGTTGGTTTGGAGTGGAATAAATGCTCAAAGTATAGAGGATGGGAAAAAACTTTTATCTTATCAAAAAAACAAAAGTGCTGTAGATTTATTTCAACAGTTATATAATAAAAATACAAATAGTGCAGAGCATATCTATTGGTATGGTCAATCTTTAATTGCAAATAAAAATTATGCCGAGGCAAAAGCACTTTATCAAAAAGCATTACAAGCAGGTGTTAACGAACCTTTAATTTGGATTGGTGCAGGACATATTGAACTTATTGAAAAAGGCGATTTGAATTCTGCCAAACAAAAGTTTGAACAAGCTATCACTGCATCTACTCCTACTAAAGGAAGAAATAAACATAAACCAGACCCTTCCATATTAAATGCTATAGGTAGAGCTAATGCCTATGGCGATTCTAAAATGGGAGACCCAAATTATGGCATTGAAAAATTACGTCAAGCTTCTGAAATTGATTTAAAAGATGCAGAAATTTTAGTAAATATGGGTAAATGCTACCAAAAACTTGGTGGAGAAATGGGAGGCGATGCAGTTAAAGCTTATACAGAAGCTACAGTTAGAGACCCTAAATATGCTGAGGCAAATTGGAGAATGGGTTTAATTTATTATAGCCAAGATAATAAAGATATGTATGAAAAATACTACAATGCTGCCATAGCTTCAGACATAGAATTTCCACCAGTGTATTTAAGCTATTACAGAGTGTATGAACAAACAAATGTAAATGTGGCTAAAGAATATTTAGATAAATATATGCAGTATGCAGATAAAGACTGTGGTACCGATTATTTTTATGCAGATTACTTGTTTAGAGCAGGTAAATATCAAGAAAGTTTAAATAAGGCAATAGAAATGAGTAATTCTAATTGCAAAAACTTTGAAAGATTACCTATATTATTTGCATATAATTATGATAGATTAGGCGACAGCATTAATGCTAAGAAATTTATTGACCAATTTTTTGCAACAACAAACACAGCCGATATAGAAGCAACCGATTATGAATTAGCCGTAAAAGTATTTAGTAAATTCGAGGGAGTAGAGAACCAAACTGTTGCCTTTTTACAAAAAGCAATAGATAATGACTCTAAAAAAGAAAATAAACTAAAATATACAAAAATGGCAGCCGATATTTATGGAAAAGCTAAAATGTATAAAGAACATGTACAATGGCTGCATAAATACAATGACCTAAAAGGAAGCATGGGAGAGTATGATTATTATGTTATAACCAATTCATCTTTTCAATCTAAAGACTATGTGGGTACAATGGTTTTAGCACAAAAATATATAGCAGCATTTCCTAACAAACCACAAGGCTATGCTTATAATGTTGCTGCTGCAAAAGCCTTAGATACATCTTCAACAATTTGCTTTGCCGAACCTGCAATTTTGCAATACAATGATTTTTTATTGAAAGATTCTACCACTAATAAATCTCAAATTGTTAGCAACTATTATTACATCATGATATATTATGCAGATAAAATAAAAGACTACTCAAAAGCATTAGAATATTGCAATAAAATTTTATTAATTATACCCGATGATAAAGAAATGTTAGATATTAAAAAAGTACTAGAAGAAAGGGCAGCAAAATCGCCTAAATCAACAAAATAATTGAAGCAATAATTAGTAAAACTTTGCTTTTTTAGAAATTAAAGTGAAATAGCTCTCCAATACTTGGAGAGTTTTTCTTTTTTACCCAACTAACACCTATTTTTGTAGCTTGTAAGAAACAAATTCAATTATGCATCATTTCTTATTAAATGCATCCAATGCAAATACTACATCTAACTATCTTCCAATTGGTATTCAATTAATTTTTGCTGTGGGTTTTGTTGCAACTATGTTATTTTTATCTGCAATGGTTGGCCCAAAAAGAAGAACCAAAGAAAAACTAGAAACATTTACTAGTGGCATAGAATCTCATGGCGATGCAAGGCAACCAGTTTCGGTTAAATATTTTTTAGTGGCTATTTTATTTGTGTTGTTTGATGTAGAGGTTATCTTCTTTTACCCTTATGCAGTTAATTTTAAAATGTTGGGCTGGGAAGGCTTTTTAGCTGTTCTAATGTTTGTAGCTCTTTTCTTAGTTGGATTTATTTATATAATTAAGAAAAAAGCATTAAAGTGGGAAGATTAAATAAACAATTGTAAGCATTATGTAAGAATATGGTTAGTAACCAGAAGTAAAAATTATAAATTTAAAATGAGACCAGTAAAATATAATATACATCCAAAAGAAGCAAAATTAGCCGACAGTTTAATTGTTAGCGAAATGCCTGATGGATATACTGGCGAAGGATTTTTTGCAACAAAGCTTAGCGATGTAGTTGGTCTGGCACGCAAAAATTCTATTTGGCCAATGCCTTTTGCAACCAGTTGTTGTGGTATAGAATTTATGGCTACCATGGCAAGCCATTACGATTTAGCACGCTTTGGAAGCGAACGTGTGGGCTTTTCTCCACGCCAGTGCGATTTGTTAATGGTTATGGGAACAATAGCTAAAAAAATGGGGCCTGTACTACGTCAGGTTTATATACAAATGGCTGAACCACGTTGGGTAATGGCTGTTGGAGCTTGTGCAAGCACTGGTGGTATTTTTGATACCTATAGTGTATTACAAGGAATAGACCAGATAATACCTGTAGATGTGTATGTGCCTGGCTGTGCACCAAGACCAGAAGCTATTTTAGATGGAGTGATGAGAATACAAGATATAGTACAAAATGAAAGTATTAGAAGAAGAAACACAGACCACTATAAGGCTTTATTAAACAGTTACGGAATTGAATAAAATTTATTAAGTTGAATTTTTAAATGATGGCATTAAACAACGAAATAGTAAAACAAAAATTAGTTGAAAAATTTGGAGAACAATTAACCAATTGGGAAGAACCTTACAACTTCCTAACTTTTGTTGCCCCCAAAGATTTAAACTTAAAAGTACTTCAGTTTTTATATGATGATGAAACTCTTAAATTTAGATTTTTAACCGATTTGTGTGCAGTTCATTATCCAGATAGAAAAGGCGAAGAAGTTGCAGTTGTTTATCATTTGCACAATCTAGAAAACAATATTAGAGTAAGATTTAAAGTATATACCGATGCAGAAAAAACAGAAGTATATACAGCAACAGCACTATACGAAGCTGCCAATTGGATGGAAAGAGAAACATACGATTTTTTTGGAGTAAACTTTATTGGTCATCCTAATTTAAAAAGAATATTAAATGTAGATGAAATGGATTATTTTCCGTTAAGAAAACAATATCCATTAGAAGATCAAACAAGAGTTGATAAAGATGATGAAATGTTCGGTCGTGGAGGCTCTATTTTGTAATTTCATCTAACTAAAAATTATAATCAGCTTTAAAAAAAATTATGTCAGATATTTTACACCATAATATAAAACTGCCAAAAGGTGCAATAGAAAAAGAAACAACTACATTAAACCTTGGCCCAACACACCCTGCAACACATGGTGTAATGCAAAATATTATTGAGTTAGATGGAGAACGTATTGTAAGTGCAGAGCAAACTATTGGCTATATACATAGAGCTTTTGAAAAATTAGCAGAACGCAGACCCCTATTTCAAATTACCACATTAACAGATAGATTAAATTATTGTTCAGCCCCTTTAAACAATATGGGTTGGCACCTCACTTGCGAAAAATTATTAGGCATTCAAACACCTAAAAGGGTAGATTATTTACGAGTAATTATTATGGAATTATCTCGTATTACCGACCACTTAATTTGCAATTCTATTGTTGGGGTAGATAGTGGTGCTTTTACAGGATTCTTATACGTAATGCAATACAGAGAATTGGTGTATGAAATTTATGAAGAAATATGTGGTGCAAGATTAACAACAAACATGGGGCGTATTGGCGGTTTTGAAAGAAACTTTAATGATACCGCATGGAAGAAATTAGATAAATTTTTAGTTGAATTTCCTAAAGCTTGGAAAGAATTTGGCAATCTGTTTTTAAGAAACAGAATTTTCATGGATCGTTTAATTGGAACTGGTGCAATTAGTGCCGAAAGAGCTTTAAACTATGGCTTTACTGGTCCAAATTTAAGAGCTGCTGGTGTAGATTATGATGTTAGAGTACATACACCTTATAGTAGTTACCAAGATTTTAATTTTACTATTCCAGTAGGTACAACTGGCGATAATTATGATAGATTTTTAGTGAGAGACCAAGAAGTTTGGCAATCCATTTCAATCATTCAACAAGCATATCAAAAAGTACAAGAATTTAAAGGAGCCGAAGCAGAAGTGTACCATGCAGATGCACCAGAATATTATTTGCCTGAAAAAGAACTGGTTTATACCAGAATGGAATCTTTAATATGGCATTTTAAAATTGTAATGGGCGAAACAGAAATACCCAAAGGGGAAGTATATAATAGCATTGAAGGAGCAAACGGAGAATTGGGCTTTTATTTAATTAGCGATGGAGGCAGAACACCTTATAGATTACATTTTAGACGCCCTTGCTTTATTTATTATCAGGCGTATAGCGAGTTAACAAAAGGTGGCATGTTGAGCGATGCAATTATGACAATGAGTAGCTTAAATTTAATAGCTGGTGAGCTAGATGCTTAATAAAATATAGAAAGTAAAATTTTAAAAATTGATTATTTCAGTTATTTAAAATTAAAAATTAAAATAGAAAAGTGATACAGTTTAACGATACACAAATGGCAGAATTTAAAAGGTTAGTAAACCGCTATCCTGCTGATAAAAAAAAGAGTGCCTTATTGCCTGTACTGCATTTGGCACAAGATAGCTTTGGTGGTTGGTTAAGCACCGAAACTATGGATTATGTAGCTGCCCTTTTAGAAATTAAACCAATAGAAGTATATGAAGTAGCTACTTTTTATAGCATGTACAATTTAAAACCTGTTGGTAAATATATGTTTGAAGTTTGCCAAACTGGTCCTTGTATGTTAAGAGGCAGCGATGATATTATTGCATATATAAATGAAAAATTAGGAATAAAACCTGGCGAAACAACGGCAGATGGAATGTTTACATTAAAAACAGTAGAATGTTTAGGAGCCTGTGGTTATGCCCCTATGATGCAGTTAGGAAAGCATTATAAAGAGCATTTAACCAAACAAAAAATAGATGAAATTATTGAAGATTGTAAAAAAGCAGCAATAAACAATAATTAAAACTAATGGTGGCTATGCTTGTTACAGTACAAGTGTGCGACGCAACAAAAGCTAAATAGTTGCAGAAAAGCAGAGTACAAAAAAATAAATTTTAAAAATCTCTTTAGAGATACAATATGGGCAGTATAAAATTATTATTAGAAAAAGCACATGTAGAAGGCATCAGGTATTATGATGTGTACAGGCGTGAAGGTGGTTATAGAAGCGTAGAAAAAGCTTTAAAAACAATGAGCCCCGAAACTATTGTTGAAGAAGTGAAGAAAAGTGGGTTACGTGGTCGTGGTGGTGCTGGTTTTCCTGCTGGAATGAAATGGAGCTTTATTGCAAAACCAGAAGGTGTGCCTCGTCATTTAGTTTGTAATGCAGACGAAAGTGAACCAGGTACGTTTAAAGACAGATATTTAATGGAGTTTATACCCCATTTGCTAATAGAAGGATTAATAGTTTCTTCGTTTGCATTAGGCAGCAACGATACATATATTTATATACGTGGAGAATATGCTTGGATTGTAGATATTTTAGAGCAAGCCATTATAGAAGCGAAAAATAATGGCTGGTTAGGTAAAAATATTTTAGGCTCAGGCTTTGATTGTAATATTCATGTACAACGTGGTGCAGGAGCTTATATATGTGGAGAGGAAACTGCATTGATTGAGAGCCTTGAAGGTAAAAGAGGAAATCCAAGAATAAAACCTCCTTTTCCTGCAGTACAAGGTTTATGGATGAGACCTACTGTAGTAAATAATGTAGAAACTTTAGCTGCTGTTGTACCAATCATTAATATGGGTGGAGAAGAATATGCAAAAATTGGTGTAGGCAGAAGTACAGGAACAAAACTAATATCGGCTTGTGGAAATATTAATAAACCAGGGGTGTATGAAATTGATATGACCATAAGCGTAGAAGAATTTATTTATAGTGATGAATATTGTGGAGGAATAGCAAATGGTAAAAGACTAAAAGCCTGTATTCCAGGCGGGTCGTCAGTGCCTATTTTACCTGCCAACCTCTTACTTAAAACAGCAAAAGGCGAAACAAGATTTATGAATTATGAAAGCCTTAGCGATGGAGGTTTTGCTTCAGGAAGTATGATGGGTAGCGGAGGCTTTATTGTTTTAGATGAAGATCAATGTGTAGTAAAAAATACCTACACCCTGGCAAGATTTTATCGTCATGAAAGTTGTGGGCAATGCTCGCCTTGTAGAGAAGGCACTGGCTGGATGGAAAAAATATTATGGAATATTGAAAGTGGAAAAGGGAAAATGAGTGATATAGATTTATTGTGGGATGTGCAATCTAAAATTGAAGGAAATACAATTTGCCCATTAGGCGATGCAGCAGCTTGGCCAGTTGCAGCAGCCATTAGGCATTTTAGAGATGAGTTTGAATGGCATATTACCAATAAAGAGGAAGCACAAAAAAGAAATTTTGGATTAGCACATTATGCCAATCCAATTCATGTGCCTGCTTAATTTTTGAGTAGAGAAATATGTAAGAAAATAACTTTAAAATTAAACAGAAGTATTATTGAAGAAATAGGTTAAAAGTGAGAATTGTATTATTAGATGTTTAGTTTGAATTAATATTATGAGTGAAACATTATTTAAAGTAACCATTGATAACATTGTTATTGAAGTACCAGCAGGTACTACAATATTAAATGCTGCAAGAAAAATTGGGGGAGAAGTTGCTCCACCTACTATGTGTTACTATAGCAAATTAGAAGGCAGTGGAGGTAAATGCAGAACTTGTTTAGTAGAGGTAAGTAAAGGCTCCGAAAAAGACCCACGCCCTATGCCTAAATTAGTGGCAAGCTGCCGTACCACTGTAATGGATGGAATGGAAGTAAAAAACATTACATCCGAAAGAGTATTAACTGCAAGAGCAGGTGTAGTTGAATTTTTATTAATAAACCACCCCTTAGATTGCCCAATTTGTGACCAAGCAGGCGAATGTTATTTACAAGATTTAAGTTATGAACATGGAGCAGATAAATCTAGATTTGAATTTCAAAAAAGAACCTTTAAAAAAGTAGATTTAGGAGATAAAATACAACTACACATGACACGTTGTATTTTATGCTATCGTTGTGTGTTAGTAGCCAATCAACTAACTAACCAAAGAGAACATGGCATTTTAGACAGAGGCGACCATGCACAAATTGCCACTTATATTCAGAAAAATTTACAAAACGATTTTATAGGAAACATAATTGATGTATGCCCGGTAGGTGCATTAACAGATAAAACTTTTAGATTTAAAAACCGTGTATGGTTTACTAAACCTGTGGATGCTCATAGAGATTGCAATAACCCTAAATGCTGCGGAGAAGTTAGATTATGGATGAGAGGTGACGAAGTATATAGAGTAACAGGAAGAATTGATGAATGGGGTGAAGTGAAAGATGCAAGTAATGGCAAACCAGGTTGGATATGCAACGAATGTAGATTTGATAAAAAGAAAGTAAGCGATTGGGTAATAGAAGGCCCAACTAATGTAAACAGACATTCCGTAATTTCTCAAGGGCATTACGTAAACAGTGTGCTGCCTCAAGAAACTTTACCAGAAGTTTTAAACGGAAGACAGCCCAAATTATTAATGGACATTCATAATGTGAGCGAAGTTAATAAACCAAATATAGAATTGAGTGCCTTAGACAGGCCAGCTCATTCAACAGATTTTTAATAATTAATTGTTATATATAATGACATTTTTAACTATTGACTGGCTATTTATAATTGAAAAACTTGTTTTAATAATCATTATTATTTTGGCAAGTTTAGGCATTGCTTTATATACCACTTTTGCAGAACGTAAAGTAGCTGCAATTTTACAAGACCGTCCAGGACCAAACCGTGCAGGACCATTTGGCTTATTACAACCTTTGGCAGATGGTGTAAAAATGTTTACTAAAGAAGAAATTGTACCTACCCATGCAAGTAAATGGTTATTTATTTTAGGTCCCGGTTTAGCAATGGTTGCTTCTTTAATGACTTGTGCAGTAATACCTTGGGGCGGAAGTGTAGAACTATTTGATAGAAAAATTGATTTACAAGTTGCCGATATAAATATTGCTGTATTATACATTTTTGCTGTGGTAAGCTTAGGTATTTATGGAATAATGATTGGAGGCTGGGCAAGCAATAATAAATTTTCTTTAATGGCTGTACTAAGAGCAGCCTCTCAGGCTATTAGTTATGAGCTGGCAATGGGCTTAAGCTTAATTGCTGTTTTAATGATAACAGGAACTCTATCATTAAACGAAATGGTAAAACAGCAACAAGAAGGGTTATGGAATATTGTTTACCAACCTTTGGGCTTTTTATTATTTTTTATTTGTGCACTTGCGGAGTGTAACAGAACACCTTTTGATTTACCTGAAGCAGAAAGCGAATTAAATTTTGGCTACCATCAAGAGTACTCTAGTATGAAATTGGGTTTTTATTTATTTGCTGAATATATTAATATGATAATGAGCAGTGCAGTAATGGCAACCCTATATTTTGGTGGATATGATATTCCATTTGTAAACGATGCTAATTTATATGCAAGTATTGGCAACTGGGCAGCCTTGCTACAAGTAACATCTATACTGATAAAAATAGTGATTTTTATTTTTGTATTTATGTGGATACGTTGGACAATACCAAGATTTAGATATGATCAATTAATGGATTTAGGTTGGAAAAAAATGGTGCCATTGGCTTTATTTAATATGCTAGTTACTGCTTTTATAGTATTATTAAAACACAATGGTTGGAAGTTTTAATAATAGAAAACGAAACTTAAAACAAAGTAGTTTTAAAATAAAGATGCATTAAGTACAAAAAGTTGAAGAGTGCGACGCAACAATAGATGACAAAAGAACCAGAAGAATGAAACATAAAACAAAACAGTTGAGAGTATTTAAATTGTTTAGTTGGGTACAAAAAATATATTTGCAAACCTTAGCATTAGCCATTGCTAAAAGCTAAAATTAATAGAAATGCAGACGTTAACTAATAGATCAAAACAGGTAGATAGAAGTCCGATGAACTTTTTAGAACGGATTTATTTATGGAATATTTTTAAAGGGATGTTCATCACTTTTAAACACATGTTTAAAAAGCAACCTACTATTCACTATCCTGAACAAAAAAGAACATTTAGTCCTGTTTTTAGAGGGCTTCATGTACTAAATAGAGACGAAGAAGGCAGAGAACGTTGTACAGCTTGTGGGCTTTGTGCAGTAGCTTGCCCAGCAGAAGCTATTACAATGGAAGCTGCAGAAAGATTACCCGAAGAAGAAAATTTATACAGAGAAGAAAAGTATGCAGCTAAGTACGAAATAAATATGCTGCGTTGCATTTTTTGTGGCCTTTGCGAAGAAGCTTGCCCCAAAGATGCAATTTATTTAAGCGAAACTTTGGCACCATCTAATTATAGCAGAAAGAATTTTATTTATAGTAAACAAGATTTGCTAATACCAAATCCTAAAACAGAAACTACAGATTTAGAAAAAGCAAAAGGAAAATAGAAATAAACACCATGAACTTAATACAAATATTATTTTGGTTTTTAACAGGCTTAGCATTGTTTAGTGCTTTAATGGTTATTTTAAGCAAAAATCCAGTACACAGTGTACTATGGCTAATAGTTGTATTCTTTGCTATCTCAGGTCATTATATTTTATTAAATGCACAGTTTTTAGCAATTGTAAACTTAATAGTTTATGCAGGAGCCATAATGGTTTTGTTTTTATTTGTTATTATGCTACTTAACTTAAATAAAGAAACAGAGCCTCAAAAAAATGTTTGGATGAAATTAGCTGGCACCATTGCAGGTGGCTGTTTTTTATTGAGTGTTTGTAATGTTATTTATAATGCACAAGTAACCACATTAGAGCTAAATAAAAAAACCGTTTTAATGGGTGAAGGAAATATTGGATTAATTGAAAATTTAGGAAAAAAATTATTTACCGATTATGTAATACCATTTGAAATTAGTAGCGTACTATTTTTAAGTGCTATGGTTGGTGCGGTAGTAATTGCAAAAAAAGATTAAGGGTTAAAAA
>JAIBAV010000132.1 GCA_019695015.1 Chitinophagaceae bacterium | reverse complement strand
TTTTAGGAAAATATCTAGTCGGAGATAAAGTTGGTTCAAAACTTCTAAATAAAGGATTATTGCCTGAGTTCCAATTACCTGCAGTGCCTAAGTCGTATTGTTCCCAACTATAAGTCATTACATCTCCATTAGCATCTGTTGCACTACCTGTTAACATAAAAGGTGTATTTGCAGGAATGGTATAGTCAGAACCTGCATTAACAACTGGTGCATTATTACCTGTAGCTATTAAAGTGCCACAAGTACTTCCAATACCTGTAAATGCATAAGTACCAATTTGCTCTTGGCTTTTTGAATGAAAGTTTGGAATACTATGAGGTTGTAAATCATTGCTACCACAAATTCCTGCATAACCCATAATAGTTACACCACTACCAGGCTCTACTGCAGATGAAGCACTTCTATTACCACCACCACAGCTGCCAGTTGTTGAGTTAAAAGTATGACTACCTCCAAACTGATGACCTACTTCGTGAGCTACAAAGTCAATATCATAAGCATCACCTGTAGGGTTGGAACTACCTGTAATACCTCTTCCCTTACTACCACTAATACACACTACACCTAAACCAGCTAAACCACCACCACCAGTACTAAAAGTGTGGCCAATATCAAAATTAGATGTTCCAATTGTGCTTGTAATTACTGATTGGCTTTCGTTAATAAGTACACCTGCATTATCATTACCATTAAATGGATCTGTACTTGGATTTAAAAACTCAATTAAATTATTGTTGCTAATTAATATTAGCCTAACAGCTACTTCTTGTTCATAAACTCCATTTACCCTATTAACAGTAGTTACAATGGCAGAGTGCAAAAGGGCTGGCGTGCTACCTCCTACAGCAACTGCATATTCTCCTGTACAAGCTACCGCAAACCTATAAGATCTAAGTTGAGAAAAACAATATCCACTTGTTGTTTGTGTAGTGTTGAAAGATTCATCTGTAGTTCCTTCAATACCTACTTCTTGAAATTGACTAGAGGGTTGTAAGTCTTTCTTAAAATAACTCATATAATTTTCTACATTCCCTCTTGAGTAAGGATCTATATATATGCTACCACTTATTGGAGATAAAATTTGAGCATGAAAACCAAAGCCTGTCCAGTCTAGTTTAATAGTTGCAGTTTTGTCATCAATACCTTGCCCACTATAAGTTTTAATATCAGGAAATTTTGCAGCTAAACCAGGCTCTTGCATTGGAGACTCAACAATACTAAAATTAGCTGTACCACCATTAGGCATTGGTAAAGTTAATATAGATTTTCTGGTTGAAGCATCTGCAGAAAACTCCATAGGTACAGTGCTTAAAAATTGCTTTAGGCCTGTAACATCTAATGATACAGCTCTAAATCTTTCTGGTTTTATGGGTCTAACCAAATCTTGAGAACCAGCAAACTGACTTTCATTTTTGTTGGTGAAAAAGTTGTTTTGTGCCATTGTTAAAATAGGGCAAACAACTAGAATAAGCAGTAAGGTTTTGTAGTAAAATTTCATATATAAAATTTAAGTTCTGCAAATTAATTAAAAGGCCTTATTCTAACAACAATATTATTAGAAATACCTTCTTATTAAATTAGGAAAATATGCTTCTATTGATTAGAAACATAAAGTTACATTAGCTTTTTTCTTTTAAATCATAAATACTAAGTGTAGCTGCAATTACTGCATAAGCAGGGGCCAAAACCCATCCTATTACTGGTAATAAATGCATAGTATAAAAAACAAAACCATTACCTATAGCCAAACCTTTATGCACTCCAATATAATTTACACTTTCAAAAACCGATTTCTTATTACGTTCCATGCTATAATCTAACATTGAAAATCCATAATAATAACACTCAATTAAAAGAGCTAGTACCGGAACAAACCAACCCACTAACGGTATCATTCCTATAATTAAAATACTAAACAAATAAACTGTTTGCCACAAAGCATTTCTTAAAGATATTCTTATACCTCTTACAATATCTTTTAATATTTGGCTAAAATTAAACGGGTAATCTTTTCCTTCTATGATAGAAGCTGTTTTTTCACTCAAATATGCAAAAATTGGCGAGCCAACTATTAAAAAGAAATATTTAAAGAATGAAAAATATAGTAACATTAAAATAACCCAAATCATAATGCCACTTAGTGTTACTACAAAGTTTAAAAAGCTGCTATTAACTTTATTTAAAGAATTTATTAAGAAGCCTTTCAGCCATTCAATAAAACTATTAGCAGTATTACCAAAAAAATACATGCCTACTAAAAACAAAATGCAATAAAATAGCCCTGGTAAAATTATCCATTTCCATAGTTTATATTTTTGTATAAACAAATGTGCCTTTCTATAGGCTTGTAATGCTATAATAAAGTCTTTTAACATTAATCTTAATATTTCCGTTGCTAAGATACCAAAGCAATTAACAATAAATAGAATATTTTATGCTAACCCAAGCATTTTATACCAATAAAAACACAATAGATGTTGCAAAAAATTTGTTAGGTAAAATACTAGTTACCAAAATGGAAGGCTTAGTTACCAAAGCCAGAATTGTAGAAACAGAAGCATACTGTGGCATTACAGACAAAGCCTGTCATGCATACAATAATAAAAGAACAAAACGTACGGAGATTATGTTTGCTAACGGTGGTGTATGTTATATATATTTATGCTATGGAATGCATTATTTATTTAATGTAGTAACTAATACAATTAATAACCCACATGCAGTTTTGGTTAGAGCTGTTGAACCATTAGAAGGCTTAGAAATAATGCAAAAAAGAACAGGAAAAAAGGAAAACGATTTTACAATAACTAAAGGTCCAGGCAATGTAACCAAGGCTTTAGGCATAACAAACAATCAAAATGGATATAGCCTTTTGCAAAATACAATTTATATAGAGGAAGATGATTTTATACTGTCTTCAAAACAAATTATTAATACCCCAAGAATAGGAGTACATTATGCTAAAGAAGATGCACTATTATTATACCGATTTTTCATTAAAAACAATTTATTTGTGAGCGGAAAGAAAATTGACAATTTTGCCAATTAACAATTAGCTTTGAAGCGTTTTAAAAAATTAAATATGGTAATAAACTTAAGCAGTAAAAACAGTTTAGTAAACAACTGGATTAGCGAATTAAGAGATATTAATGTACAAAACGACAGGTTGCGTTTTCGTAGAAACCTTGAAAGATTTGGCGAAGTGGCAGCCTACGAAATAAGTAAAAATTTTAATTTTAAAACAGTAGAGATTCAAACGCCATTAGGCACACATAATAGTAATGTAATTGCAGAACAACCCGTTTTAGCAACTATTTTAAGAGCAGGTTTACCTTTACACAATGGCATGCTTAATTATTTTGATAAAGCAGATAATGCTTTTATTTCTGCTTATAGAAAACACCACCGTGATGGCAGTTTTGAAATAAGCTTAGAATATGTAAGCTGCCCTTCTTTAGATAACAGAACAATTATTATTAGCGACCCAATGCTTGCAACTGGAGCATCTTTGGTTAAAACAATTGCTATTTTACAAGATAGATGGCAAATAAATAAAATATATGTTGTATGTGCAATTGCCAGTACTGTAGGTATTGAATATGTTGAACGTGAATGTGGTAATAATATTGAAATTTGGTGTGGCGATATTGATGAGGAATTAACTGCAAAAGGCTACATTGTACCAGGCTTAGGCGATGCTGGCGATTTAGCATTTGGCACCAAAGCTCAATCTTAATAAAAACCTATTACTAAAATATTCATCAAGTAATTTTATTCATTTACAACATTTCACTTACTTTCGGCATCTTTTAATTTTCATGAAGAAGTTAATTATTGTTTTATTGATTTTTATTTTGGGTTTCAGTGCAAATGCTCAGGATCCTCACTTTTCTCAATTTTTTTCATCGCCACTTACACTTAACCCTGCATTTACAGGTAAGTTTAATGGCAATTACCGCATTGCAGGTAATTACAGAAACCAATGGCCAACTATAAATAATGCATTTATTACAAGTACAGCATCTGTTGACTTTCAGTTAATGCAAAAAAAATTAGTTTATACAGATAATTGGGGAGTTGGTATAATGGGCTATACAGATAATAGTGCAAATGGTGCAGTTAAATTTAATTATGCTTCTTTATCTACTGCCTATCATAAAGGATTAGATGAAGATGGCTACAATCAAATAGGTGTTGGCTTTCAAATTACCTATGCCAATATGCTTATAAATACTACAAGCTTAAAATTTGAAGACCAACTTACCACCTCTGGTTTTACTGGTGTTACTTCCGAAATTTTTAATAACCCTTCTTCACTAAAATCAAATTTTATAGACCTAAATGCAGGGGTTTTATATACAGGTAGCAGTAGCGATAAAAACAGTTATTATGCTGGCGTAAGTATATACCATGTTACAAGACCAAAGCAAACTTTTACAGGTGCTAACTATTTATTAAATATGCGTACTACCATACATGGTGGAGGAAACTTTGACATGAATGATAATACTACTTTACATGTTAGTGCATTACAAAGTTTTCAAGGTGGTGCAGCCGAAACTGTTGTTGGTGGTGCAATACAATTTAATGTAAGTGGCAACGAAGCACCAAAACCTACTAGCTTTTATGCTGGTGCATGGCTACGTTTTAAAGATGCCTTAATACCATATATAGGATTAGAGTTTGATGATTTTAGATTAGGTGCAACCTATGATATTAATACTTCTTCCTTAAAAAATGCAAGCCAAAAAAGAGGCGGTTTAGAAATCTCATTAATTTATATTAGAAGGCCTAATACAGATAGAAATATTAGATGCCCCAAATTTTAGTATTATATTTTAATCAAAAAATGCTTCCTTCTTATTGCTTAAACTGTTGTAAAACCTATCCACAGTTTGTGAATAATAATTAATACTATCTACAATTATTAAAATTATATTTGGGTAGGAAAGGTTAGTAGTAACTCAACTCAAATTATTAATCTATTTAAAACCATTATTATTTTGACAGATACAATCATTAATCTAGATTCCATTAATCCTATTGAATTTTTTGGTGTAAACAATGGCAAGTTTGATTTACTGAAAAAAAAATTTCCATTACTTAAAATTCTATCTAGAGGAACACATATTAAACTAAGTGGTGCCCCAGAACAAATAGACTCTGCAAAAGAAAAAATAAATTTAATTGTTCAGTATTTAGAAAGAAATGGACATTTAAGTGAAAACTATTTTGAGCAAATATTAGGTGGCGATGATGCGGAAACTATTGACAATTTTGTGGACAAAAACCCTAACGATATTTTAGTTTTTGGGCCAAATGGCAAAACAGTAAGAGCCAGAACTGCCAACCAAAAAAGAATGGTTACTGCAGCCGATAAAAACGATATTGTTTTTGCAATAGGACCAGCAGGTACTGGTAAAACATATACAGCAGTTGCATTAGCGGTTAGAGCATTAAAAAATAAAGTAGTTAAAAAAATTATTTTAACCAGGCCAGCCGTTGAAGCTGGAGAAAGCTTAGGTTTTTTACCAGGTGATTTAAAAGAAAAAATTGACCCTTATTTAAGACCATTATACGATGCATTAGACGATATGATACCTGCCGATAAACTAGGTTATTATATGACTACCAGAACTATTGAAATTGCCCCATTAGCCTATATGAGAGGCAGAACTTTAGATAATGCATTTATTATTTTAGACGAATCGCAAAATACTAACGACTTACAATTAAAAATGTTTTTAACCCGTATTGGTGCCAATGCAAAAGCTATTATTACTGGCGACCCTACACAAATAGATTTGCCACGCAACCAACGTAGTGGGTTAGAAAAAGCTGTTAGAATTTTAAAAAATATTGATGGTATTGCTCATATTGAATTAGACGAAGAAGATGTAGTAAGACATAAATTAGTAAAAGCCATTATTAAAGCATACGATAAAGAATTTGAAAAAGAAGAAGCTGAATACGAAAAAAAATATAACCATCCTCGTTAAAAAATTACTTACTAACCATTCATATAAATTAGGCGGCTTTAAAAGCTGCCTTTTCTATTCACCAAAATCAACCTTACCTTTGTTTGAATATCATGAACTAGGTTTTGTATTTTCAATTTACATAAAGTTATCCATGAAGATATTTTTTTCACTTATCGCCTTTTTACTTTTAGCTTGTAACAATTCAAGCATTACATATTTACCAGCAACCAGGCCATTAGAAGCTGCCAGAGAATTTATTGAAGCTTTTAAAGCAGGTAAATTTGAGAAAGCAAGTTTTTATATGCTTCACGATAAGGAAAATGACAAACTATTGAAAGAAGCAAAAGATAAATATTATCAATTTACCAAAAAAGATAAAAGACTTTTATCCGAAGCCTCCATTCAAAATGTTACTATAGAAACTATTTCTACCACAGAAACAATTATTTATTACAATAACTCATTTGATAAAGAGAGAAGAAAAGTGAAAGCTGTAAACCAAAATAACACTTGGCTCATAGATTTTAAATATACATTTAACCCCAATTTATAATGCTTAAAAATATTTTATTAGTTGGCATAGGCGGTGGTTTAGGTTCTATTTTTAGATATTTTATTGGTTTAATGATTACTAACAAACATTTTCCTTATGCTACCATTACAGTAAATGTTGTAGGCTCATTTTTTATTGGTGTTATTATGGCAATTCTTGCAAAACAAACACACAATGTGGAGCATTGGTACTTAATAATTACTACAGGCTTTTTAGGTGGCTTTACCACATTCTCTGCTTTTAGCTGGAACACATTTCAGTTAATGCAACAGCAACAATATGCAGCATCTTTTTTATATATTGGGCTTACGTTTTTTTTAACCTTAATAGCTGTTAGTATTGGTTTCTTTATTTTTAAATAAAAATTATATTTTTAAAATATGCAACAATTAGTTCAACATCCTTGGCATGGTGTTAACCCAGGAGAACAAGCACCAAGAAAAGTAAATGCAGTTATTGAAATTCCGCAAGGTAGCAGATGTAAATATGAGATTGATAAACCCAGTGGCTTATTAAAATTAGACAGAATAATTTATTCTTCATTTTATTATCCTTGTAATTATGGTTTTATACCTCAAACCTATGGTGGAGACAAAGACCCACTAGATATACTTGTAATAACTTCTATTCCTGTTGTTCCTTTAACCCTAATGGAAGCAAAAGTTGTAGGAGTAATGCAAATGATAGATAGTGGCGATGCTGATGATAAAATAATTGCAGTAGCATCTAACGACCCAGGTGTTAACCATTACAATAATATAGAAGAATTACCCAAACATTTTTTTGATGAGTTAAGGCATTTTTTTGAAGAGTATAAAAAATTAGAAAACAAAGAGGTTAAAGTAGAAGAATTTGGTGATAAAACTACTGCATTAAAAATTGTTTCAGAAGCAATAGAATTTTATAAAAAATCTTTTTTAAATAAATAAAAAAACTATGACAGTTAACACTATTATTATATTAATTATTATTGGCGTTGCAGCTGGCATGCTTAGTGGTTTAGTAGGTGTTGGTGGTGGAATAATTATTGTACCAGCATTAATTTATATTCTTGGTTTTTCTCAAAAAACAGCACAAGGTACTTCGTTAGGCTTATTATTATTACCTGTATTTATTGTGTCGTTAATTTATTACTATAAAGCAGGCGAGGTAAATATAAAAGCAATTCCATTTTTAGCCATAGGCTTTTTAGTTGGCGGATATTTAGGAAGTAAATTAGCCTTATCGCTACCCGATGCTACTGTAAAAAAAATATTTGCTTTTTTAATGATTATTGTAGCAGTAAAAATGCTTTTTTTTGATAAACCTAAAAAAGATACAAATAAAATACACGCCACAGAAGCACAAAAAAATAAAAGCGTTGGAAGCTAATTCCTCTAACCCTATCTTTGTAAAAATTTGAAGAAAATGGAAAAAACAAAATCAAAAAGCAAGTACTATTTATTATTTATTTTTTGGTTAGCTATCATAGTATTTTTATTAGCTACACCCGATTTTAGACAATGGTTTTGGTTAGCACTACCTGGCACATGTACTTACCTTGCTTATTCTTTAGATTTAATTGACTAAATAAATATCTTTAAACAATTAACAGCATAATTACATGTTGTTTAAATATTTTTAAAGCATTCTTAATATTATTTTGAATGCTTTTTTTATTTTAGCTATATGAGCAATAAAAAATCAAAAGCAGATAAAGATGGATTTGTTTATAGCACTAATCCTAACTTTAATTTTAACAATGAGGAGGAAACAGTTAAAACCCTTTTACCTAATTTACAAAAATTAAGAATTTGGTTAGATACTAAACAACGAGCTGGTAAAACAGTTACATTAATAACAGGTTTTGTAGGTACGTTAGCCGATTTAGAAAAATTAGCGAAACAATTAAAAAATTTTTGTGGTACAGGTGGCAATGCAAAAAATAATGAAATTATTATACAAGGCGATCAAAGAGAAAAAATACTACAGTGGCTTATTAAAAACGGTTATAGCAATAGTAAAAAAGCAGGCAATTAAATTATAATAACGTTTCAATAAAATAATACTACTTTCTTTGTTTCATTGCTTCATACAAAATCATACCGGTAGCAACGCTAACATTTAAGCTTTCAAAATTATTAGCCATAGGTATATGAAATGTGTTTTCACAAATTTTCATAAGGGCAGGATACACACCTTTTTCTTCGCTACCCATTACAATTGCACAAGGTATATTTAGGTTTAAATTGTACAGTTTTGTTGTAGCAGTCATTTCGCTGGCAAAAACACTAATACCGTTCAGCCTTAGTTCATCCACAGCAATCATTAAACTATTTACTCTGCAAATATGAATTTGTTCAAGAGCACCAGCACTTGTTTTAACTGCATCTTCATTTAAAGCACCTACGCCTTTATCTGGAATTATAATTGCTTGTGCACCACAACACACTGCAGTACGTGCAATTGCTCCAATATTTCTTACATCGGTAACGCCATCTAAAATTAAAAACAAGGGGGTTTCTCCTTTTGCTACAACAAAATCTATTACATGTTGTAGGTTAAAATAACGCACTGCACTTTTAAATGCAACAATGCCTTGGTGTTGAATGTTAGTAAGGCTATTTATTTTTTCTATTGGAACATATTGAACAGGTACATTGTTTGCTCTGGCAAGTTGTTTTATTTCATTCACAATTTCGCCAGATGCTTTTTTGGAAACTAATATTTTATCTATGGTTAAATGCTGCTTTAAAGCTTCCACTACAGGGTTTCTTCCAACAATAATATTTTTTTTAGGTATAAACATTAGGCTTTCTTTCTAGAAGAAAAATACAATAAAATTGAAGCAATGAGAATATAAACAATAACCAGCCCAGCAATAGAAAATTTAGCTATGGCAGCCCATTTGCTAACACTTACACTTATTTTAGTGCCGTAACCTCCTAAGGTAATAAGCATGGCTATATTTTCTACTAAATCTAATATACCTATAAAAATACTTAGCTCTAAAAATATAAAGCCAATAGTTTTTAAAACTTGTTTGGTATATTGGTTAAGTAAAGCTTTACAACATAAATAAAGAAAGAAACAATAAGCAATAATAAAAGCAAAATCTACAGCAACATTAATTTGTAAAGGCTTAACCCCAACTGCCATCATAATGGCTGATGCATCTCTATAACTTTTAGCTAATTCAAAACTTACAATTCCGTTGGGACTATAATCTGTAACTAAATTGATTGATAGCAAACGCATGATTACTATCATTACAACTGTTGCAATACCTGCTAAAATAATTTTTTTTGTCATTTACTGAAAAGTAAAAAGTACAATTAGTCGTATTTACCCAAGTGTTTTAAAAATCTTACATGAGCTACAATTGCCCTACTTACTGTTGGATATTCTATATAAGTTAACTGATATTCTGCACAAACAGATTTTACAATTTTACTAATTGCAGGGTAATGCACATGCGATATTTTAGGAAACAAATGATGCTCTATCTGAAAATTTAAACCTCCAACTAACCAACTTACTATTTTATTTTTTGTAGCAAAGTTTGCAGTAGTTTTTATTTGATGTGCAGCAAACTCATCGGGTAATTTGTTGTTATCAAAATCTGCAATAGGAAAGTGGGTATGCTCTACAGTATGTGCTAATTGAAATACAATGCTAAGTACAAAACCAGATACCAATGTTGCAACAAGAAAACCCATTAACCAATAAAACCAGCCAACCATTATGATGGGTAATGCAATAAATATAAAGCCATGATAAATTTTAGTTAGCCAAAACTCTATATGATCTTTAGTAGCCATTTTTTTTAGAGGAACATTACCTATTTTTTGTGTAAAATATTTATGATAATCTGTAAAAAATATCCAAAAAACATACAGCAACATATATAAAAACCAAAAATAAAAATGTTGAAACCTATGTAATTTATATCGTTTTTGTGTGGGTGCCATACGCATTAAAACTCCTATTTCAATATCATCATCTACTCCATCTACATTAGTGAAACTATGGTGTAGCATGTTGTGTTTCATATTCCACATAAAATGATTTGCACCTAACATACTTAAAGATGCTGCTGCCAATTTATTTTTCCATTTGTGTTTACTAAAACTGCCATGGCTACCATCATGCATAACATTAAAACCAATTGCTGCAATTAAACATCCTAAAATAATACACTCTGGTATGGCTATGTACCAATGTGGTGTAAAAAATATTAAATGAATATAAACTAGTACAAATGCAGTAACTAAAATAATTGCTTTGGTAAATAAGCTTATGTTGCCTGTTGCCTTTATTCCTTTATCATCAAAATATTGCTGTACACGTTTTCTTAACTCCGCATGTAACGAATCTTTTACAACCGGAAATTTGGGAATTTGAGTGATGGACATAGGTTTTTTTGAAAACTTTTATTAAAGGCGGCAAGATAACAGTTTATTGAATAAAATTGGCTGTACTAATGCTAAAGTTTTAAACTTAGTGGCAATTTGAAGTTATTTTCTTTCCCAAAGTTGAAAACTATAGTTAAAAGCATGCTTTTCATCGGCATTACAAAAGTTATCTTGTACTTTTTGCCACTGTTTTTCATTTATTTCCGGAAAAAATGTATCGCCTTCAATAGCAGTGTGTACACGGGTTAAATAAATTTTATCTGCTTTATTCATAACTAAATTATATATTAAGCCTCCACCTGCTATAAACATTTCTTTATACGAATGACTTTTTGCTACAAAAATGGCATCGTCTAAACTATTTACTACAACAACACCATTGGCATTCCATTTTTTTTGGTTGGTTATTACAATATTTAATCGTCCGTTTAAAGGTTTATTGCCAAGGCTTTCAAATGTTTTTCTACCCATAACAACTGGCATACCCCAAGTAGTATTTTTAAAAAATTTTAAATCATTGGGTAAGTGCCAAAGTAGTTGGTTATTTTTACCAATTACATTATTCTCACTAGCGGCAACAATTAATGAAATAATCATGAAAAAATTTTTATTTTATCTTAATAATAACCAACCTTAATTATTAAACTGCTACCACTGCTTTTATATGTGGATGAAACTGATAATTTTCTAAAATAAAATCTTCGTATTGAAAACTAAAAATATCTTTTACAGAAGAGTTAATTTTTAATATTGGCAGCTCAAACGGTGTTCTGGTTAATTGTAGTTGTGCTTGTTCAATATGATTACAGTATAAATGTACATCGCCAAAGCTATGTATAAATTCACCTAATTGTAAATTACAAACTTGAGCAATCATCATTGTTAAAGCTGCATAAGATGCTATATTAAATGGTACACCTAAAAATACATCTGCACTACGTTGATATAACTGACAACTTAATTTACCATTAGCCACATAAAACTGAAAAAGTGCATGGCAAGGCATTAGAGCCATTTCAGAAAGTTCTGCCACATTCCAAGCACTTACAATCATTCTCCTACTATCTGGGTTTGTTTTTAATTGCTTAATTACATCGGCTATTTGATCTATTGTTTTACCATTTGCACCTTGCCAGCTACGCCATTGTTTGCCATAAACAGGCCCAAGGTCTCCATTGTCATTTGCCCACTCGTTCCAAATACTTACGCCATTATTGTTTAAATATTTAATGTTTGTATCGCCATTTAAAAACCAAAGTAACTCGTAAATAATACTTTTTAAGTGCAATTTTTTTGTGGTTACTAACGGAAAACCTTTTTGTAAATCAAAACGCATTTGATATCCAAAACAACTAATTGTTCCGGTACCTGTCCTGTCTTCTTTTCTTTCTCCAGTATTAATGATATGTTGTAATAGTTGTTGGTATTGTTGCATAAGTGCAAATTAAACAATGTTCTATTGTAAATATTCAATACAAAAATAAATGGGGAATAGTTGTGTAAAGACTTATTTAATTATAAAAATTTAGTTATGGTTTTAGAAGATGGTACCATGTATATTAATGTGCATAATTGCAATAAATATTTTTCTTTATGCACAACAAGCCCAAAATTTAAGTTGAACAAAAAATGCTTTTTACATTTACATTGCTTACTAATCCCTTTATCTATGAAGTCCGTAAAATATTACATCCATTTCGTATGGATGTTACTTTTCTCGGTTGTGGCAGTAAATGCACAAAATAGTTTTAACCCAACAGGTTATGCTACTTCTTTAAAAGAAGCATTGAAGGAGCCTGAAAATATTTCTACCATTAGTGTATATTATACACGAGGAATGGTGTTTGATATTGAGCAAGGCAAAGCTGCACCAGATGCCTCTTTTGAGAAGTTAATGGAGTTAAACAACCTAAGAACTTTTAGATTAAATGGTTGTCCGTTAGATTTTAATCAGGAGTTATTTTTTTGTAACCTTAGTAAAGTAAAACAATTAGAGGCTTTAGAGTTAAGAATGAATTTTAGACAACTTGGGTTACTAACGGAACAATCTATTAAATGTTTAAAAAAGCTGAAAAACCTACGCAGGCTGAATTTGCCTTGTCAGTATCCGCAGGAAGACTATATTAAGTTGCAACAACAATTACCAGATTGTGAAATTATTATTAATGTGTATCCAGGAGGAGAGTAAAATCTCCTCTTTTTTATTGAAGTTCTATTAACTGAAAATTAATTGCAGCATTTTGCAATGCTTGTTCTAACCTTTCTTTATGAGTATCAGTTATAAATACTTGTGTGCTTTCTTCGTTACAAACCCATTGCAATAAGTTATGCATTCTTTCACCATCTAATTTTTCAAAAACATCATCTAACAATAATATTGGAGAGTATAATTTTTTTTGTTTTATAATTTGCCATTCTGCCAACTTTAATGCAAACAACAAACTTTTTCTTTGGCCTTGAGATGCAATAGTTTTAAATAATGCACCATTCATATTTATTTCTATATCATCTCTATGAATACCAGCGGTTGTACGTTGTAAAGCAATATCTTTTTGTAGGTTTTGTTCTAATAAATTCTCTATAGTTTCGGTGTATAATGCACTTTGATGATGGAGGGTAATATTATCGGTTTTACTAGCAATTTTGCTATAATAATCGTACACAAATGGTATGTATTGCTTGAAAAATAGTTTACGTTCTTCAAAAATATAATTTGCTTTAGTAGCAAGTTGTTGATTTAATATTTCTACTACATCCTTATTAATTGTTCCTACTTCGGCAGCTTGTTTTAGTAAACTATTTCTTTGAACTAATATTTTATTGTAATCTACTAAATTGTATAAATAATGAGAGTTTATTTGAGCAATAATTGTATCTATATATTTCCGCCTAAGTTCGCTACTACCTGTTACTAAAGTTGTATCATCTGGTGAAATAATTACACAAGGAAATCTACCAATATGTTCTGAAAATTTTTTTAGTTGCTCTTTATTATACAAAAATTCTTTTTTATTATTTTCTCTTAAAATGCAAATTAAATTTTGAGTAGTATTGTTCAATAGCATGTTTCCTTCAATTCTCATTCCTGCTTTTCCTATTTGTACATTTTGAGCATCAGAAGCTAAGAAGTAGCTTTTAGTAAAGCACAGGTAATAAATTGCATCTAATAAATTAGTTTTACCCGAGCCGTTCCTTCCACAAATACCTACTACCTTTTGAGTAAATACAAATTGCTGTTGAGTATAATTTTTAAATTGTAATAAAGCTATATTATTTAATTGTAGCATTATATTTTCCAATCAATAATTTGGTTTTCCCATTCTTTTCTGAATGGTGTAGAAATTCTAATGTAGTTATCTGTATAGCCTTCCATCATTCCATTTTTATCGGCAGATTCAAATAACACTTTTCTGTTTTGCCCACTATGTTGTTGTGTAAAATATTGCAGTTTCATAAAACTTAAATTACGCAAAGTTTTATTTCGTTGATGGCGAATATTTACAGGAATTACAGGCTTTAAATTTAAAGCTACAGTATTATCTCTTTCGCTATAGGTAAAAACATGTAAATAACTAACATCTAAGTTGTGAAGAAAGTTAAATGTTTCTTCAAAATATGTATCCGTTTCTCCAGGAAAGCCAACAATAACATCAACACCTATGGAGCAATGTGGCATAAGTGATTTAATGTAAGCAACTCTATCTTGATACAACTCTCTTTGATACCTTCTTCTCATTAATTTTAAAATATGGTTGCTACCACTTTGTAAAGGAATATGAAAATGTGGCATGAATTTTTTACTTTTTGCCACAAAAGAAATTATTGGATTGGTTAATAAGTTTGGCTCTATAGAGGATATTCTGAAACGTTCAATACCATCTATAGCATCTAATGCTTGTATTAAATCAAAAAAATCTTCTTCTCTTTCTTGCATGCTTATAGATACTCCTGCACCTTGTGAACCTTTGCCAAAATCTCCAAGGTTTACACCTGTTAAAACAATTTCTTTTACTCCTTTACTAGCAAGTTCTTTAGCACTATTTAGTACATTGCTAATGCTATCACTTCTGCTTTTACCTCTTGCCATTGGTATGGTGCAAAAGCTACAATTATAATCGCAACCATCTTGTACTTTTAAAAAAGTTCTTGTACGATCGTTGGCAGAAAAAGAAGCATTAAAACCTGCAATATCGCTAGTATCGCAACTGCAAATTTTGGTGCTGTCTCCTTTGGTAAATTCTGAAATATGTTGAGCTAAATTAAATTTTTCTGCAGCACCTAAAACTAAATCTACACCTGGTATTTCGGCAATTTCTTTTGGTTTAAGTTGTGCATAACAACCTGTAACTACCACAACACTTTCTGGTGCTTGCTTATGTATTCTTCTTACAATTTGCCTACATTCTTTATCTGCATTATCGGTTACAGAGCAAGTGTTTATAACATAAATATCTGCTACATCTTCAAAAGTTTTTTTTTCGAATCCTTCTTTCTCCATCATTCTTGATAATGTAGAGGTTTCGGAAAAATTTAACTTACAGCCTAAAGTATGAAAAGCTACACTATTTTTCTTTGTCGTCATTTTGCAAAGGTAATTAATTAAAAGGTGAATTTTTGGAGGGCCGTATTATAGGCTTTACAATAAATTATACTTATTCAAAGTAAATACGAACTGTTTGATAGAACCATTTATTTTGAACGCTTTTACCCTCTTGATGCATTTTTTCTTTATAGCTTTCTAGCCCAAACAACTCTGCAGCAAAGCCTTTGTTAATAGCTAATTCTAAATGACCTGCAGCATTAAACCAAGCTAATTGTTCTGTTTCTTTTACAGATGCATAGTTGGTACTTAAGTTTTTAACTACTTCATTTCTTTTAAAAACTATTTTATAGTTTCTTCCTTTTCTTGCATTTTCAAAAACCTCTTCTGTAATATTTACAATTACATTATTAAAGTTATCAATAAACAAAATATGGCCATCTATCCAATCGTTGCCAACAGTGGGTTTCATCATTGCTTTTTCTACAATCTTCAATCCTTTTGTTCCAATGCCTTCAATAGTATTATTTGCAAGAATGGTACTTGCAGTAGTAGCAATAATTTTAGTAATTTGCATAATATTAGTTGCATTAATAATAGGCAATACAGTTGTATTTTCTGGCAATGTTTTAACCAGCATACTTAGGATGCCATTGTTAGGACAAAGAATAAATTGATTATTATAATTGCAAATAACAAAATGAGTTTCGGGTTCATCAAAAACATTTATTAGTAAAATATGCAGTGTGTTTGAAGGATAATATTTATAAGCATTGCTACATATATACGCAGCATGTGCAAAGTTATCTAATGGCAAATAGTGTGAAATATCTGCAATAGATAGTTGTGAAATTTCTGCATGTAATTGCCCTTTAAAAGCACCAACAATATAATCTTGTTGACCAATATCTGTTGCAAGTGTTATTAAAGGCATATTTTAAGATAGAAATAAAGTTGAATTGGTTATTTGAATAATTTTCCGTTTTTGAAAAAATAATTATAGGTAAACTTATCTGCTAAAGCTGGTAAAAATTTATTTAACCACACAGTTTTTTTACCTGTGTTTGTTAAAATTAAAGTTCGTTTTCTTTTATAGATTGCTTTAATTATATGCGTTGCACAATCTTCGGCACTCATCATTTTACCTTCATCCATAGATGTTTCGCCATGAGCCTGCCCTTTATAGTTTAATGCTGCCCTTCTAATATTGGAAGCTGTAAAGCCTGGGCAAATCCACATTACATTAACACCAGAGTGTAAAAGTTCTGTTCTTAATGCCTCTAAGAAACCATTAACTGCAAATTTAGATGCTGAGTAACCAGTACGCCCTGGCAAGCCTCTAAAGCCTGCAATAGAAGATATACCAACTATAGAGCCTTTTGATTTTAAAATGTATGGCAGTGCATATTTGGTACAATTTACAGTACCCCATAAATTAACATCTACAACTTTTCGTAAAGCCTCTATTTCTACGTCTTCAAATAATGACCTCATAGAAACTCCAGCATTGTTAATCAAAATATCAATAGTTCCAAAATTTTTTACAACAGTATGAATAAAGTTTATACATTCTTGTTCGTTACTTACATCTGCAGTATGTATTAAAAGAGGCATTCCTGTGTGTGAAGATTGCAACTGATACAGTTTATCATAATTTCTTCCACATGTAGCCACTTTGGCTCCTAATTTTAAAAATGCTTCCACTAAAGCTTTTCCAATTCCATCAGAACCGCCTGTTATTACAATTACTTTTTGGGTAAAATTTTCCATGCAAAATCTTTATAAATAATTATTGCAAAAATAAGCTGTTAGGTATGAGTTTTATTTTAAAGTTTGAATAAATTTTAATTAAAAAAGGTTGCATTAAAACTATGCAACCTTTTAGAAAGAAATAGCCTGGTTAGGTTATTTCTTCTTTTCAATTTCTCTGTTTATTTCTTCAATATCTACTTCATGGTCAGTTTTGTCTCCCATTAGCCAATAGGTGAAGTAATCTGCAGTTTTCCAAAACCAATATTCTGTCATATTACCAAAAGCATGTCGTTGTGTTGGTAATAATAACATATCAAATCTTTTATTAGCTTTTATTAAAGCATTTACAACCCTCATTGTGTTTGCTGGATGTACGTTGTTATCAATTTCTCCATGAATTAATAATAATCTTCCTTTTAAGTTTTTAGCAACATCTGGGTTTTTATCAATACTATATGCAAAGCTTGTATCTCCTTTAGCACTAATAATTTCTTTTACTCCATGATGTTTTTCACTCCACCAACGATTGTAAACACTGTTATCGTGATTACCTGCATTGCTTACAGCAACTTTAAAGAAATCTGGATAAACCAACATGGCAGCAGTACTCATAAAACCACCACCACTATGGCCATGAATACCTACTTTGTTTATGTCAATAAAAGAAAATCTATCTGCTAATTGTTCAGCAGTTGCTTTTTTATCGGCTAAGCCATAATCTCTTAAATTTCCATAACCAAAGTTGTGGTACCATTTACTTCTGGATGGATGCCCTCCTCTATTACCAACAGTAACTACAATAAAACCAAGTTGTGCTAGTCTATCCACTCTATCCATTCCTCTACTAAAACTTGCATTTACAGCTTCTGTTTGTGGGCCAGGGTAAACATATTCAATCAATGGATATTTCTTTGTGCTATCAAAATCAAAAGGCTTATACATTACACCATATAAGTCTGTAATACCATCATCTGCTTTAACTTTAAATGGTTCTGGAAATTTATACCCTGTAGCAAATAACGAGCTTAAATCTGCTGTTTCTAAATCTAATACTTTTTTGCCTTCGTTGTTATATAAAACAGATTTTGGAGTAGTGTTTACTCTCGAAAAATTATTGACAAAAAAAGCGTTATTATCATTCAGGCTAATTTGGTGATCAAAATCTCCTTCGTTTAATAATTTTAAACCAGTACCATCAAAATTTACTTTGTATAAATGAAGGTAGTAAGGGTTTTCATTTTTCTCTTTTGCATTAGCAGTAAAATACAGCACTCTTTTTTTCTCATCAATATTGATTATATTTTCACAATGCCATGGGCCACTCGTGATTTGGTTTTTTAATTTTCCATTTTCATCGTACAAATAAAAATGAGCCCAGCCATCTCTTTCGCTCCACTCAATTAATTCTTTACCATTATTAACAAGTCCTGGTCTTCTTATTTCAATGGAGGTGTTCATTCTTTCTTCAATAAGAACTTTAACCGAATCGGCAGAGATGTCGTATAAACATTGGTCAATTTTTTTAAGGTCTCTACTTGTTCTGCTAAAATAAAATTGTGTATTAGTTCCTAACCATAAAAATGGTTTAAACATATCGTCTCTTGTATTTTGCAAAGATGGTTGGCTATACAAATTCAAATCCTGATCTTTAAAATTGCTTACTTTAACTTCTTTTCCTTTTTTAGTGTTCATATTAAACACCATCATATAATCTTTAGGACTTTCTTTTTCTCCAGGCATCCAATACTTGTAAGTTTCAATTGTTGGTCTTGGATCTGCAGCACTGTTAATTACCCATAATTCTTTCACTTTTCTAGCATCAGATTTGGTAAGTGCAAAATGTTTACTATCTGGGCTCCACATGATAAAAACTGGTTTGCGATCATCTTTATTTTTTTCTTTTTCTACATTATTTTCCCCATTACCACTGTATGCACCTCCACCATAATACGAGAAATATTCTTCTCCATCTGTAGTTAAAGGGTGTTCTACAATTGTGCTATCTTTTTCATTTAATAATGCTTTTTCATAATTGGCTTTATCCATATAAAACAAATTATGATGTTTGCCAAAAACAATTGTATTGCCATCTGGCGACATATTAGCCCAAAATGGTTTGCGTTTTGGTTTTTTAAACCCTTGCAATTCCGTTACTAAACCTGTATTAATATCATATTCAAAATAGAAAACCTTTTTTTCTTTTATGGGCTTAGCATCTTTTTTATCTTTTGCTGTGGTATCTTTTTTCTCTATTTCTTCTGTACTTTTTACTTCAAATTGAAATTTAGTTTCATCGCCAATAAAGCGAATGCTGTCTAATCCAAGATTTTGAGCATCGAATGGGTCTTTTACAATTTTAGAAATTTCAGCAGCCATTTTATCGTTATCAAAAAGATACTTTTTTTCTCCTTTATTAGCATCAACAATATACCATTTTTTACCTTGGTTGGTTTCGTAAACATACCAAAAACGGTTTCCATTTTTTAGCCAATGTGGATCAACATTTAAGGAATAAACAATTTTATCTAATTTTTTAGGAGAATACTTAGAAGCTAATCTATAATTAGCTTTTGGTTGTGCGTACACCACTGCTGCAATAAAAATAAATGCAAGTAGTGTAATAAGGCGTTTGTTAGTCATGGTTTGAAGTTTTAGAAAGCGGAAAAATAACAACAAAAAACAGTAATTAATTACCATTTATAAAAAAACTGAACTTATTTTTAAAAAAACTATAAGTGGCCTCGTCAGGAATCGAACCTGAATCAGAAGCTTCGGAAACTTCTGTACTATCCATTGTACTACAAGGCCATTAAACAACAAAAGTAAAGATTTATGGTTCAGGTTTAATTTTTTGAGCTTTCAATAAATAGATTTCTATAATAATTAATTTTTTAAATAGCATTTAAAAATTAACATAAAACAGTAATCTAAAAATGTCACTTACAGCAATGTTTTACATAATGTATTAAATTTGAATAAAATAAAATTATGAAAAGGTTTAAAATTATACTGTTGCTATTTGTATTAGTTTTTAACCAAAATATATATGCTCAAAAAAAAATAGCATTGCTTATTGGAATTGGAAAATATCCAGAAGGACAACGCTACTGGAGAAACTTAAGCTCTGAAAGAGATTTACAATATATGAAAGCAGCTTTATTAGAAAATGGCTTTACCGAAAATAATATTGTAACAATTGTAAATGAAAAAGCAACTAAAAAAGCAATGGTAGTTGCATTAGATAAATTAGCAGATAAAGCAATGGCTGGCGATATTGTTTATTTTCATTTTTCGGGGCATGGTCAACAAATACAAGATGATGCAAAAGATGGTAAATTAGATGAAGCAGATGGATACGATGAAGCATTGATACCTTATGATGCAAAAGGCATGTGGGATGAGGTGGACTATAAAGGCCAAAACCATTTTAGAGATGATTTGTTAGAAGAAAAACTCATTGCCATTCGAAGAAAAGTAGGTAGTAAAGGAAGTGTTGTAGTTGTTTTAGATGCTTGCCATTCTGGCACTGCAACAAGAAGTGCAAGCATTGTACGTGGTGTACCTGAGCCTTGTAAAAGTAATAATTACACACCCAATATAAACCTTAATTTATCTATAACAGAAACTGGGTTTTTAAGTAGTATTAAAGAAAAATTAGGAAGCCTGGTAGTATTTAGTGGAAGTAGCCCTAACCAGGCAAATAAAGAAACAACCGACAAAAATGGAAAAAGTGTTGGGTCTTTGTCTTATGCATTTTCTAAAGCTATTACTAACTTGCCAATTAACTGTAATTATAATTTATTATTTGAAAAAGTAAAAGCAACAGTACAAGCAGATGAGCCAACTCAAATACCCATGTTTGAAGGTAACGGAACCTTAAAAGTATTCAGTAATCAATTCATTCCTTTAAAAGATATAATAGCAGTGGAGCAACGTTTTAACAATGCAGCAAATAATTTTAACGATACTACTTTTGTTATTCAAAGAGGCCAATTCAATAACATTAATACCGGAACAGAGCTAAATGTTTATGTTATGGGCACTACAGAATTGTATTGTAAAGCATTTGTACAACAAGCCAATAATTTTCAAAGTATATGTATTGCTACTAAAAAATTATCTAATAAAAATACTTACGAAGTAAAAGTTGAATCTCTAGTATATGGTGCTGTTACAGCATCTTACAATATTCAAAATAAAATACCAACTGCTACAAATGCAATAGAAAAACAATTGCAACATTTTTTGCAACAGCAACCTTTTTTATTAAAAAATAATAATCCAGATTATACCTTAAACATTTCTCAGGAAAACAATTCAACCTACATTCAATTAATTGAGAAGAATGATAGTGTTAGGTACTCTTCAAAATTTTCTACAAATGATTCCTTAAGTGCAAACAATTTAGAAGACTTGTTAGAAAGTATAAAAAAAGGCATGAGAGTAAAATATTTACGAAAAATGGAAGATGGTGGAAGCCTTTATAATAATGTACAAGTAACCATACATCCATTGCAAAAAGCCGTTAGCGATAATGAATTAATTTTTTATCCAAATGATAGTTTTCAATTAAAAATTAAAAGCAATTACGATGGTATTTTATATTTTACTGTATTAGATTTATTGCCAGATAATAATATAAAAATTTTAATACCCGATACTTCTAAACTTGCTAATGATGCAGATTACTCTTTAAGAAAAAATGAAGAAAGGCAGTTTACTATATATACCGATGAAACGAGTATTACTGGTAAAGAATTTTTAAAAGTTATTTTCTCTCCCTATCCTATTGATTTAAGGCCATCTTTTCAACTGTATTCAACAAGAACAATAAACACAAAACTAAAACCAATAGAAAAAGCTATGGATGATTTATTTCCGAAAAATAAAAATACATTAACCAGAAGTACCCCAGTTAAAATGGATGATATTGCAATTAAAACAGTTGGTTTTACTTTAAGAAAAAGCAAATAAAATTATTTCCAAAAAATGAAAATTCAAATTTGGAGCATAGGCAAGCAGCATGAAAGTTATATAAAAGAGGGTGTTGAAGATTTCACTAACAGGCTTACTAAATATTTTACAACAGAATGGAAAATTATTGCCCCACCAAAAAACAATGCAGCATTAAATGAAAAGGATCTAAAAAAAGAAGAAGCTGGAATAATTTTACCCTTAATACAAAAAGCAGATTTTTTGGTTTTATTAGACGAAAGGGGCAAACAATTATCCTCTATTCAATTAGCTAACTTTATAGAGCTGCAAGCAAACCAAAGTACAAAAAAAATCATATTCTTAATTGGTGGTGCATTTGGCGTTGACGATACAGTTTTTAAAAGAGCTGATACCGTTTTAAGTTTATCTCAATTTGTTTTTCCTCACATGCTAGTAAGATTAATTATTGCAGAGCAGTTGTATAGGGCTTGTACTATTATTAAAAACGAAAGGTATCATCACAAATAATTTTTTTTATTTATTTTATTAGATTCTCAATTAATTAATTTTGTATAATGAGTTTTACCTTAATTATAATTATAGTAACAGCTATTATTTCATTCTCTGCATTTAAAAACGAAAAAATAGTTAACGATTTAATTTTTTATCCACCCTCCATTACCAACCAAAATCAATGGTATAGATTTATTACTTGTGGCTTTATTCATGCAGATGTTGTACATCTTGCTTTTAATATGTTATCGTTATATATGTTTGGAGAGGCGGTTGAGAATAATTTTAAATATATTTTTGGTACTAGAGGAAATGTTCTTTATGTAGTGTTATATTTTAGTACATTAGTAATATGTTTATTGCCAACTTATTTAAAACAAAAACAAAATAGTTATTATAGAAGTTTAGGAGCATCTGGTGCTGTATCTGCCATTGTTTTTGTTGGTATTTTTTTATTTCCAACTGCAAAAATTGGAATATTTATTTTACCTCCAATTATTCCAGGGTTCATTTTTGCACCAATATATTTATATGTTTCCTGGCATTTAGCCAAAAAGGGCGAAGATAATATTAACCACTCTGCTCATATTTGGGGTGCTGTATATGGATTAATATTTTTTATAGGAGCTTGTTATATTTTAAGCAGTTTTGATCCTGTAAATAATTTTATTCAGTCTATACTTGAGTGGGCAAAGTAGTTAAAAAAATAATCGCTTCTTTGCAGAAGCGATTATCACAACAAAAAACACATTCAAAAGAAAATCTCTAAAAGCCAACCTATTTAATCTGGTTTTTTTCCATCTAAAAAAGTATTTATAGTAGAAATTTGAGTTTGATCATTTTCATCTTTATTTACAGTGTACTTGCTGTAAAAGTTTTCAACCGATGTAAGCGTATTTCCAAATAATTCCATGTTGCGGCGAATGTAAGCAGGAACAGAATCAAACTCATTGTTAGGATCTGAGGTATTGTTAACATTGAAAGACAGATTACGTAATTTCTGTAGCCTTTCTACCGCCCTGCGTTTTTGCTCTTCTACATCGTCCAGTAAAACTGGTTCCTCTGCAGACAAATTAGCAGGTATTTCCGTTTGAGCTTTAACTGTTGCATCATCCGCCGCCACTGGATTTACATCTCTTTCTACCAACTTCATTTCGAGCTCCGGTAGCTCTTCATTTTGTTCAGTAGTAAGATTAGGTTCCATAAGATGTCCGGACATAGACGATGGCTTCTCATAGTCAGGCTCTGCATAGATATTAGATGGTTTTGTAAGAAACCTATTGGTTTCAATTTCATTATTTTCTTCAGTAGTTGATGTAGTTTGTTCATCTATAACTGAAGGTATAGTTATATTTACTTCCTCTGTTATTTCAGTACTTAACTCATAGTGCAAAATAGGGCTTTCTTCTTCTACTGAACTAAGTAATTCTACGTTGTGTGGAGTACTTGTGGAAACATCCTGAAAATTATTGTTTTGTAATTCATCTTGTGATTCTAATAATCTTGGTGCATAAGGATCTTTATCTACTAATGGCAACTCTTGTTGAATGAAAGGTTTCACTTCTTCTTTTTTCTCTTCAACATCGCTATCTAATGTTAAGATAATTTTTTCAGGTTTTGGCATTTCTTTTTTTACTTCTACAGGTTTTGCAAATGGGTCTTTTGCATCAAAACCAGTAGCCACTAATGTTATACCAATTTTACCCCCTAAATTATTATCATATCCTGTACCAACAATAACATCTGTATGTTCTCCTGCTTGCATACGCAAGTAATTATTTATAATCTCTAATTCATCCATTGTACACTCATGTTCACCTTCGGCACTATTTATATTTATTAATATCCATTTAGCTCCTTTTATATCACTATCATTCAATAATGGAGAGTTGAGTGCTTCTTCAATTGCAAGTTGGGCTCTGTTTTCTCCTTCTACTTCTGCCTTACCTAAAATAGCTACTCCACCATTTTTCATTACAGTACAAACATCTGCAAAGTCAACAATAATATGTCCACGGCTATTGATAATATCTGTGATACATTTTGCAGCAGTAGATAAAATATTATCTGCTTTAGAAAATGCTTCTCCCATTTTTAAATTACCATATTGCATTCTTAATTTATCGTTGCTAATTACTAATAAAGTATCAACAAAGGGTTTCAATTGTTTAATACCATCTTCTGCTTGGTGCATACGTCTTGGACCTTCAAAACCAAAAGGTGTAGTTACTATTCCTACTGTTAAAATACCTAGTTCTTTACAAATTTTTGCAATAATTGGTGCACCACCAGTTCCTGTTCCTCCACCCATACCAACAGTAATAAAAGCCATTTTGGTATTTACTTCTAAAATGCGTTTTATTTCTTCTAAGCTTTCTTCTGTTGCTGCTTTACCAACTTCTGGATTGGCACCAGCACCCAAACCTTGTGTTAAAAATGGGCCTAATTGAATTTTATTAGGAACTTTACTTTGTTCAATTGCTTTAGCATCGGTATTGCAAATAATAAAATCTACGCCTTCTACATTTTGAGAAAACATAAAGTTTACAGCATTGCTTCCTCCGCCACCTACACCTAAAACTTTAATAATAGATGATTTTTGTTTTGGCAAATCAAAGTGTATCATAGTTATTAATTTTAATGGGTTAATTTTTATTTTTATTGGTTAGTAATTGTTAGAATTTAATATTAAATAGTTTTATCCTCTTCTTCTTTAAACAGCTCAATTAGGTTTCTTTTAACTTTGCTGCCTATCTTATCCCAGAACTTTAATTTAACTGCACGTTCTTCCACATCTACTGATTTGGGTTCTTCTGGTTTACTATTTTTTTCTAGTTCCTCTTTATCTGATTTTAAACTAGTAGGTACAGAAATACCAGGATTACTTTCTGAAAATATTTTGTATTTGTGTTCGTGATCGTTATAGCCTTTTAATATTAAACCCAAACAAGTTGCATACATTGGCTTTTTAAGTTCTTCTATATGGCCTGCAGCAAGATGCTCATTTGGTAACCCAATTCTTGCATTTAAACCTGTGGTATATTCTGTTAGTTGTATTAGGTGTTTTAATTGAGAGCCTCCACCAGTAATTATTATTCCTCCATTTAGCATTTTGCTATCTAAGCCTACTTGTTTTAAATGATAGCTAACAAAATCTAAAATTTCTCCCATTCTTGCCATAATAATTTGAGATAAATTATTTACCCCAATTTCTTTAGCTGGCATCCCTTTTATTCCTGGTATTGTTATATAGGAATTAGCTTTTTTATCATCTACTAATGCACTACCAAATTGAACTTTTAAAGCTTCTGCCTGCTGACGTAAAACGCCTAACCCCATTCTTATATCTTCTGTAATATTTTCGCCTCCAAAAGGAATGACTGCAGTATGTTTTAAAACACCTTCATAATAAATTGCCAAATCGCTTGTTCCTCCACCAATATCTAGCACTACAACACCTGCCTCAAAATCAATATCACTCATTACAGCACTAGAACTTGCAAGAGGTTGCAATACAAGATCTATAGTTTGCAAACCACTTTTATTCACAGCCCTATTAATATTTTTAATTGCATTTTTATCCCCTGTTATGATATGAAAATTTGCACCCACTTTTACACCATTATACCCAACAGGATCTTTAATATTTTGAATATTATCTACATAATATTCTTGAGGAATAACATCAATAATTTGATCTCCTGCAGGAATAAATGTTTTACGTTGATTGTCTATCAGCACATCAATTTCAGATCCTTGAATTTCATCATCTGGTTGCTGTCTTACTATATCTCCACGGGTTTGTAAACTTTTAATATGATGGCCAGCTATGCCAACATATACTTCTTTAATTTCTAAATCTGGATTACTAGCTAAACAATTTTGCAATGCTTGTTGTATAGACTTTATGGTTTGATCTATATTTAAAACCTGGCCATGTTTTACGCCATTACTATTGGCCTTGCCAAAGCCTAAGATTTCAAGTTTTCCAAACTCATTTTTTCTACCAGCAATTGCTGCAATTTTTGTAGTTCCAATATCGAGCCCAACAATAATGGGTGCTTCATTGTGATTCATAGATATGTGTTTTGTTGTTGTTTATAATATTAATTTTTAATTTTTTTTGAATACTGCTTTAGGTGAATTAATAGTTTCTGCCTTTACTGAATCTACTGTTATTATTATTTGTTTGGCTTTTGTAGTATCTGAAAAAACACTAACCCCTTTTTTAATAGCTACTACTTGATTATTAAATTCAACATTTAATCTCTCATACTTGTTTATTCCATTTTGCAACCAAGCATATTTATAAAAAGCCAGCAGTCTTTTAAATTTTTTATCCAATTCATCTGCATTACCTAAACTTATTATTTGGTTACCCAACACAGGAATAATTTCAAATGTTGCATTGGGTAAAATATTTACTTGTGCAATTTGAGCATTCCAAAAACTATCTGCCTGTATAAATTTTGCCAACTTTATTACATCTACCATTAACAAGCTATCTGCCATGGAAAGTTGTTGATGATCTGTTGGGAATGCCGTAAATACAGGAACTCTAGCACTATATTTATCGCTAATTGGCAACTGGTTTGCTAGTGTATCAACATAAAAAGAACTTTCTTGTAAGGTAAAAATTCTTGCTACTGGTTCTTTCTCCTCTATGTTTATAATTAACTCATTATTGTTGTTAAAATAAACTTCCGCATTTTTTATCCAAGCATTTTTTTCTAATAACAATTCAATATTTCTTAAATTAATATTACTAATTGAATTGCCTGTTACTAAACCAATTGAATTAACTGTTTGTAGAATATCTTTTTCGTCAACAAACATGTGCTGTACTGAACCAACAATTTCAATTTTGATATCCTTGCACTTGTACTCATTCTTTTTTTGCATGGCTGCACCAAGTAATACTACAGTTAGTATGCCTACTGCAATCCACATTAATAATATGAGTTTCTTTTTTATCACTTATGCTAAAATTTCTTTTACATCATTTACCATTACATCAATATCTCCTGCACCTGCCATTACCAACATTTTTGGCTTATTATTTTTCACCCAGTTTATAAAATCATTTTTTGATAACACTTGTTTATTTTTCAAATTCATTTTGCTCAAAATCATTTCACTTTCAACCCCTGCAATTGGCAATTCTCTAGCTGGATAAATGGGTAATAATATTACTTCATCTGCCAGGTCTAAGCTTTCTGCAAAACCTGCTGCCAAATCATTTGTTCTGCTATATAAATGAGGTTGAAATACTATAGTTAATTTTTCATTTTTATAAATACTTCTAACTCCATTTATCAATGCCTTTAATTCTTCTGGATGATGAGCATAATCATCAATTAAAACATTCTCTTCATTTCTAACTATATATTCAAATCTTCTTTTAACTCCTTTAAAATCTTCAATTGCATCTTTTATTTTACTATCATCAATCTTTAAATATGTAGCAACTGTAATTGCTGCAATTGCATTTTCTATATTATGCAAGCCACCCAAATGAAGTGTTATATTATTAATATTAAATTGATTGCCTATAACATCAAAAACATAACTACCATTTACTACTCTAATATTACCTGCATATACACTTGCTAAATTGTTTTGAAAGCTGTATGTAAATTTTGTATCAGCATTCAACTCAGTATCTCTTTTTAACCCATGTTTAGTTATTAAGCAGCCATTCTGTTTTAACTTTTTTGAAAACTGAATAAATGTTTTTTCCAACTCTTGGGCAGTTCCATAAATATCTAAATGGTCTGCATCCATAGCAGTGATAACTGCAACATCTGGTACCAGTTTTAAAAAACTCCTATCATATTCATCTGCCTCTACCACCACTACATTATTTTCACTACTCCAAAAGTTGGTATTGTAATTGCTTGCAATACCTCCAATAAAAGCATTGCATCCAAAACCGCTATGTCTTAAAACATGAGCAATCATAGTAGTTACAGTTGTTTTACCATGCGTGCCTGCAATACATATATTAAAAGAACTTTCAGTGATACATTGTAAAATATCGCTACGTTTTACAACATGGTATTGGTGTTGTTGATAATACACTAATTCTTTATGCTCGTTTGGAATTGCAGGTGTATAAACCACTACATCCACATCTTTGGGAATTGCATCTACATCTTCGGAGTAATGAATGTTTATGCCTGTATTTTCAAGAAGTTGGGTTAGTGCAGTTTTTGTTTTATCATACCCTGCTACTTCAACCTTTTTAAATTTAAAATACCTTGCTAAAGCACTCATACCAATGCCTCCAATTCCAATAAAATAAATTTTCTTTATGTTATCTAATTCTATCATTTAATATTTTTCAAAATTTCTGATGCAATAATTTCATCCGCATTTTTAATTGCTAACGATGCAATATTGGTACGCATAGATTGCATCTTTTCATCATTTTTTGCTAATTCAAAAACAGTTTCTACTAATTTTTCTTTAACCTCATTATCCTGTATCATTAATGCTGCCTGTTTATTCACTAAAACTTTTGCATTTGCAGTTTGATGATCTTCTGCAGCAAAAGGAAATGGCACAAACACTACAGGCTTTGCAGAAATACATAATTCTGCAACTGCCATAGCTCCTGCACGGCTAATTACAATATCTGCTGCTGCATAAGCCATTTCCATTGTATTAATAAAATGGTTACACCAAATATTGCTTTTACCTTTTGCAATAGCTAAATACTCATCGGCTGTTAACTTTCCGGTTTGCCAAATAAGCTGCAAATTATTTTTTGCAAACTCGTTTATTTGCATAGCAATAGCTTGATTAATGCTTTTTGCACCCAAGCTGCCACCAATTACCAATACCGTTTTTTTCTCTTCTCTTAAATTAAAAAACTTTAATGCCTCTTGTTTAGTTATTGAATTTTCTACAATTGATTTTCGTACAGGATTACCAGAAATAAAAATTTTATCTTTTGTAAAAAATTGTTCCATGCCCGAAGTAGCCACAAAAATTTTTGTAGCATTTTTACCCAGCATTCTATTTGCTTTACCAGCAAAAGAGTTACTTTCATGAATAAATGTAGGTATTGATTTTGCTTGGGCATATTTAAGTACTGGAAATGTTGAATAACCACCAACGCCAACTACTGCATGTGGCTTAAACTGTTTAAATATGCTGCGTACCTGTATAAAACTTTTTATAAGTTTAAAAGGCAAACCAATATTTTTTATCAAAGAACTTCTATTAAAACCAGCTATATCTAATCCTTTTATTTCATATCCTGCCTGAGGAATTTTTTCCATTTCCATTTTCCCTTTTGCACCAACAAACAAAATTTGAATGTTTGGTTGATGGAGCTTTAGTGCATTTGCAATAGCAATTGCAGGAAAAATATGACCTCCTGTTCCTCCACCAGCTATAATAATTTTAGTAGCTTCTATCATAGTTGGCTAGTTATATTTTTCATTTTGTTCCACTTTCTAAAAAAATTATTTCTTTCTTCTTTCATTTCTAAACCAATCCACATCTTTAACCAATTACTTCTTATTCAACCACAGCTTGCTGTTGGCCATTAAAATTATTTGTTCTGTCTTGTTCATCTTTTACTCCTTCTAATTGTTCTACATTTCTAGCAACACTTAATATAATACCAATTGCAGCACATGTAAATAAAAAGGAACTTCCACCCATACTTACCAATGGTAGTGTAACTCCTGTAACAGGTAACAGGTTTACATTAACAGCCATATTGGCTATTGCTTGTATTACCAATGTAAAGCTTAAAGCAAGTGCTAAAAATGCACCAAATGCATAAGGGCATCTTCTAAAAATTTTGATACATCTAAACAAAAAAGACAAATAAATAAATATGATAACGGCAGCACCAAGTAAACCATATTCTTCAATAATTATTGAATAAATAAAGTCGTTATAAGCTTGTGGTAAAAAATTTCTTTGCTCACTATTACCTGGGCCCTGACCAATTAAAATGCCCCCCTTTGCAATAGCTATTTTAGCTTGTTGTACTTGGTATGGAACTTCTGTATCAACCGCAAACAAGTGGTCTTGTACACGTTTAACCCAAGTTCCAAAACGCCCAACCGATTTTAATTTTTCTGTTACAACCGGTTTAGTTCTTTCATTTACATCTGATTTATTGTAGGTAAGCCAAGCAACAGATACTATAAATAATATTGGTATAGATGCAACTAATATGGTTAGTAAAATATGCTTTAAACTAATTCTACCTATAAACATAATTAATAAAGAAGTTGCCCCTGTAAGCAAAGCTGTACTTAAGTTTGCAGGCATTATTAAAACACAAATTACAAACACTGGTGTGATAATTGGCAGAAACCCTTTCTTAAAATCTTTTATTACTTCTTGCTTTTTGCTTAATAGCTTTGAAATATACATAAACAAAGCAAGTTTAGCAATGTCGCTGGTTTGAACAGTCATATTAATTACAGGTAGCTTTATCCACCTACTACCTTCATTAATTTTTGCTCCAAAAACTAATGTATAAATTAACAGAGGAATAGAGATAAAGAATAACAAAGTTGCAATTCTTGAAAAAAGCGTATAATTTATTCTATGCAAGAAATACATTACCATCAACCCTATTACTGTAAAGGATAACTGTTTAAACAAATACACTTCATTATTGCCTTTGTTCATTTTATATGCCAAAGATCCGGTTGCACTATAAACCACAAGAATGGAAATAAGTGCTAATACCAATACAATTCCCCAAATGTATTTGTCTCCACTAGTTCTTTTTAGTAAACTTTCTTTGTTTAGTGAAGCAAATGGAATATCTGCTTTGCTTAATTTAGAAAGTGGAGAGGTTTTAGAAAATGGTATGTTAGACTTATTAAACATTAATTCTTGTTATTCTATTTTTGCTTTTATTGTTTGATAAATACTATAGCTCTTTTACAGCTTCTTTAAATTGAACTCCTCTGTCTTCGTAGTTTTTAAACAAATCAAAGCTTGCACATGCAGGACTTAATAAAACTACATCGCCTTTTACACTAAGCTTAAATGCAGCATTAACAGCTTTCTTTGCTGAGTCTGCCTCTACTATAACAGGTACTTTATCTTTAAATGCCTCCAAAATTTTTTTATTATCGTTGCCTAAGCAAACAATAGCTTTTACTTTTTGGGCTACTAATTCATTCATTAATTCGTAGTCATTGCCTTTATCAACACCACCTAAAATAAGTACTGTTGGTTTGTTCATACTTTCTAAAGCAAACCAGGTACTGTTGGTATTTGTTGACTTACTATCATTGATAAACTCTACACCACGAACAGTAGCAACAAACTCCATACGATGCTCAAGGCTTTGAAAATCTTTTACAGCTTCTCTTATTTTATCTTTTCTAATTCCGAGTGTAGCTGCTGCAATACCTGCTGCCATGGTGTTATAGTTGTTGTGTTTACCTTTTAGAGCAAAGTCGTAAATACTCATACTTACTCTTTCCTCCTGAATGCGGAGCATCATTTGATCTCCTTTAATGTTGCCTCCTTTTTTTATTTCATGTTTCATAGAAAATGGTAATGGGTTAGTATTTGGGATTAATGTTTTTAATTTTTTGGTTATTATTTCATCATCATCATTATAAATAAAATAATCATTTTTGTTTTGATTCAAGATGACTCGAAACTTACTGTTTATATAGTTTTCAAACTGATAGTTATATCTGTCTAAATGGTCTTCTGTAATGTTTAGTAACACAGCTATATCTGGCCTGAAAGTTTTAATATCATCTAACTGAAATGAACTGATTTCGGCTACATACAACATTTTAGGATCTTCTGCAATTTGTGCTGCAATGCTGTAACCAATGTTACCAACCAATGCACAATCCAATCCTGCCTTTTGGCAGATATGATAAATAAGTGCAGTTGTTGTGCTTTTACCATTGCTACCTGTAATTGCAACTATTTTGCTATCTCCTTTACATCTATATGCCAACTCAAATTCACCAATTACTTCTATTCCTTTTTCTCTAATAGCAATAACCATTTTATTAGTTTCAGGAATTCCCGGGCTTTTCAAAACTTCGTTGGCATTTAATATAATTTCAGCAGTATGTTTTCCTTCTTCAAATTCTATTTCATTATCAAAGAGCTTTTTTTTATATTTTTCTTTTATTACTCCAGCATCGCTAACAAAAACTTCGTATCCTTTCTTTTTACTTAATAATGCAGCACCTACACCACTTTCTCCTGCCCCAAGTATTACTATTCTATGTGCCATATTTTTTTAAATTCTCTTTAATATTTTTCTTTCAACAAGCAGTAAATTTTAACTCCTACTTTAAAAGTTCACTTACAGCTTTTACCGCATTTTTAATGTTGCTATACTAGCAATAACTAATAACACAGTAATTATCCAAAACCTTATTGCAATTTTATTTTCGTGATACCCTCTTTTCTGATAATGATGATGTAAAGGGCTCATTAAAAAAACCCTTCTTCCTTCTCCGTATTTCTTTTTGGTATATTTGAAATAAGAAACCTGAATGATTACGCTTAAATTTTCAACAAGAAATATTCCGCAGAATATTGGAATTAATAATTCTTTTCTTACAATAATGGCTAATGAAGCAATGATGCCACCTAAAGCCAAACTACCAGTATCGCCCATGAAAACTTGTGCAGGATAAGCATTGTACCACAAAAATCCGATACATGCACCAACAAATGCTGCAACAAAAATGCTTAGTTCACCCAAATTGGGTATATACATAATATTCAAATAATCGGCAAACTTGTAATTACCGCTTACATATACAAACAAGCCAATACCAATACCAATGATTGCACTTACACCTGCAGCCAAACCATCTAAACCATCTGTTAAATTTGCACCATTACTAACAGCTGTTATGATGAGTGTAACAATAAAAATGTACACTATCCAAGTATATTTTTCAGCACCACTTCCTATCCAGCTAATTAATTTACTGTAATTAAATTCATGATTTTTAACAAAAGGTATAGTTGTGATTGGTGTTTTAACAGTAACATATCTTTTCTCTACACCATCAATATTTCTAGAAAATATAGTGGAGTCTTTTGCAAATTTTTCTTCTGCTTGTTTTTGATAGGTTGTGCCTATTACTTCACGTTCTACAGTTACTGCATTACTAAAATATAATGTGGCACCAATAATAATACCTAAACCAATTTGACCAATAATTTTACTTATACCTGCTAGGCCATCACTGTCTTTCTTTTTATAAGCTTCGCCTTTTTGCTGAGCAGCTTTTCTTGCTCTTATTTTTAATAAATCGTCTAAAAAGCCAATAATACCAAGCCACACAGTGCATAAAATCATTAATCGTATATACACTTTATCTAAGTTTGCAAATAACAATGTTGGAATAAAAATGCTTAATAAAATAATTATTCCACCCATTGTTGGCGTACCTTTTTTTTGCATTTGACCTTCAAGGCCAAGGTCTCTCACACTCTCTCCAATTTGCTTTTTTTGTAAGTAAATAATAATTCGTTTACCATATACAGTAGCTATAAGCAACGATAAAAGCACTGCCATTGCAATACGAAACGTAAGAAACTGAAACAAGCCAGAGCCTGGTAAGTTAAATTCGTTTTTTAGCCATGTAAATAAATGGTATAGCATAAATTGATTTTCTACTATTGTTGTTTATTCAATAAATTGTTTAATATTTCTTTATCATCAAAAGGGTATTTTATTTGGTTTATCTCCTGATATTTTTCATGCCCTTTGCCTGCAACCAAAATAATATCTTCGCCTTTTGCCATATTTACAGCAGTAGCAATGGCTTCTCTTCTATCGGTTATTGTTATATATTTTCTTTTGGCAGCAGTGTTTAATCCTACTTCCATATCTTTTAAAATTTGTTCAGGAGATTCTGTTCTTGGGTTATCGCTGGTAAGAATTACTTTATCGCTTAAATCGCAGGCAGTTTGTGCCATTAAAGGCCTCTTAGTTTTATCTCTATCTCCACCACAGCCTACCACAGTAATAATTTGCTCATGCCCTTTCCTTAATTTATTTATTGTAGTTAATACATTTTCTAGAGCATCTGGTGTATGAGCATAATCCACAATTCCAATAATTAATTGGTTGCCTATAATATAATCAAATCTACCCTCGGCACCCGTTAACATGCTTAAAGCAGTTAATACTTTTTCTTTGTTTTCATTTAAACAAATTGCTGTTGCATACACTGCTAATAAATTATAAGCATTAAATTCTCCTATTAATCTAAAATGAACTTCCTTGTCATTTACCAGCATTTGCAAACCAGTAAGTGCATTATCTAAAATTTTTCCTTTAAACTCTTCTATTGACTTTAAGCTATAAAAATGTTTAGAAGCTTTGGTGTTTTGAAGCATAACAGCACCACGTTTATCATCTGCATTACTTATTGCAAAAGCATTTGACGGTAAATCATCAAAGAATTTTTTCTTTACTTTAATATATTCATCAAAGGTTTTGTGATAATCTAAATGATCATGGGTTATGTTGCTAAAAATGCCCCCTTTAAATTCTAGGCCTGTAATTCTATGTTGATGTATTGCATGGCTGCTTACTTCCATAAACACATGAGTACAATTTTCCTCTACCATTTGTTTCAGCAACTCATTTAATTTTATTGCATCTGGTGTTGTATGAGTGGAAGGAGAAATTTTATTTTCTATTTGATTTTGCACAGTACTTATTAACCCACATTTGTATCCTAACTGTGTAAATAATTTAAATAATAGTGTTGCAATAGTTGTTTTTCCATTGGTGCCTGTAACGCCAATTAAATTAATTTTTTTAGAAGGGTTGTTATAAAAATTTGTAGCTAATACAGCTAATGCTTCGTGTGTATTTTCTACCAAAACATAAGTGATGTTTGGATCAATTCTTTCTGGAATTGTTTGACAAATAACTGCTATAGCACCATTTTGAATTACTTGTTCAATAAAATGATGTCCATCTGTTTTATCTCCTTTAATTGCAATAAATACGCTGCCATTAGAAACACAACGAGAATCTATTTGTACATTTTTTACATTGAGTTGGGTGGTACCAATTACTTGTTTAATGTGTACTTTGTATAATATGTCTTGTAAGTTATTCAAGTGTTTATTCTTGTTGTTAAAATAATTTTATAGTGTTCCTAATTGTATATTA
>JAIBAV010000109.1 GCA_019695015.1 Chitinophagaceae bacterium | reverse complement strand
TCGTTTATTAGTTGGTGCAGCATTAGGCATAACAAACGATTTAATGCAACGTGCAGATGCTTTAATTAATGTAGGTGTAGATGTGGTTACCTTAGACAGTGCTCATGGGCACAGCAAAGGAGTAATAGAAGCCTTAAAAGCATTAAGAAAAAATTTTAAAAAACTACAAATTATTGCAGGAAATGTAGGCACAGCAGAAGGAGCTTTGGCTTTGGCAAATGCAGGTGCAGATTGTGTAAAAGTAGGTATTGGACCAGGTAGTATTTGCACAACTCGTATAGTTGCAGGTGCAGGGGTTCCACAACTTACAGCAGTTATGGAAGCAAGTAATGCTTTGAAGAAAAAAAATATTCCTGTTATTGCAGATGGTGGTATTCGTTATACAGGAGATATGGTAAAAGCTTTAGCTGCTGGTGCAAATACTGTAATGATGGGCAGTGTATTTGCTGGTACAGAAGAAAGCCCTGGCGAAACTATAATTTATGAAGGTAGAAAGTTCAAAACATATAGAGGCATGGGAAGTTTAGGAGCTATGAGTCAAGGCAGTGGCGATAGATATTTTCAAGATGTTGAAGATGATGTGAAAAAATTTGTACCAGAAGGCATTGAAGGTAGAGTTGCTTTTAAAGGCAACTTAAGCGAAATAGTGTATCAATTTGTAGGAGGGCTACGCTCTGGTATGGGTTATTGTGGAGCAAAAAATATTGCAGCCTTGCAAAATGCTACATTTGTAAAAATTACTAATGCAGGAATGAAAGAAAGCCATGCTCACGATATTGATATTACCAAAGAAGCTCCTAATTATAGCAGAAAGTAAATCAGAAATTATCATTTATAAACGCAAATAATCCAATTTAAAGCATCACTTAAAAGCATATTTATTTGTTTATAGTACAAAGTTCATAATTTATCCTTCTTAATGCCTTTCATTTGTTACTTTTGCACCCATAAAAATTTTAGTAGTTTAAAGTATGATTAATATTAGTTTTCCTGATGGTGCTGTAAGGCAATACGAAGCTGGAGTAAGTGCAATGGATATTGCAAAAAGTATTAGCGAAGGGTTGGCAAAAAAAGTATTGGTAGCTGGTGTAAATAATGAGGTGTGGGATGCATCAAGACCTATTACGACAGATAGTTCTTTAAAACTTTTTACTTGGAACGATGCCGAAGGGAAAAATACATTCTGGCACTCTTCTGCACACCTTATGGCAGAAGCAATAGAAGCAAAATTTCCTGGCGTTAAATTTTGGGTTGGTCCAGCTTTAGAAAATGGATTTTATTATGATATTGATTTAGACGATAGAAAAATTACAGAAGAAGATTTAGTGGAGTTGGAAAAAATAATGAACGAATTAGCAAAAAAAAATAATGTATATCTAAGAACAGAAAAAGCCAAACAAGAGGCGATAGCTTACTTTACAGAAAAAGGCGATGAATACAAATTAGACCTTCTTCAAAACTTAGAAGATGGAACTATAACTTTTTATACACAAGGTAATTTTACTGACTTATGTCGTGGCCCACATATTCCTAATACAGGTTTTATTAAAGCAATAAAACTATTAAATATTGCAGGAGCTTATTGGAAAGGAGATGAAAAAAATAAACAGCTTACCCGAATTTATGGTATTACTTTTCCTACACAAAAAGAGTTAGATGAATATCTAACAATGTTAGAAGAAGCCAAAAAAAGAGATCATAGAAAATTAGGTAAAGAACTAGGAATTTATACTATGAATGATGACATTGGCCAAGGGTTAATTTTATGGATGCCCAATGGAACTATTATTATTGAAGAATTAGAAAAATTAGCAAAACAATCTGAAGAGGCAGCAGGCTATAAAAGAGTTGTTACACCACATATTGCAAAAGAAAATTTGTACTTAACAAGCGGTCATTTGCCCTATTATGCTGATAGTATGTTTGCCCCAATGGAAATGGATGGTGAAAAATATTATTTAAGAGCAATGAACTGCCCACACCACCATAAAATATTTGATGCAGAGCCTAAGAGTTATAGAGATATGCCTTATCGTATTGCAGAATATGGTACTTGTTACAGATACGAGCAAAGTGGTGAATTATTTGGATTAATGAGGGTTAGATGCCTGCACATGAATGATGCCCACATTTATTGCACTAAAGAACAATTTGCACAAGAGTTTAAGGCAGTAAACGATTTGTACCTAAAATATTTCAAAATTTTTGGTATTGAAAAATATGTAATGAGGTTAAGCTTACACGATCCTGAAAAACTTGGACAGAAATATGTAAACGAGCCAGAACTTTGGCTTGAAACAGAAGAATTGGTAAGAAATGTTTTAAAAGAAACAGGTGTACCTTTTGTTGAAGTAAAAGGAGAAGGTGCATTTTATGGCCCTAAAATAGATGTTCAAATTTGGAGTGCCATTGGTAGAGAGTTTACCTTAGCAACTAACCAGGTTGACTTTGCCCAACCTCGTAGTTTTAAGTTATCTTTTACCAACCAAAATAACGAACCAGAAATTCCTTTAATTATTCATAGAGCACCTTTAGGCACACATGAAAGATTTATTGGCTTTTTGTTAGAACATTATGCTGGTAAATTTCCTGTTTGGTTAGCACCATTACAAGTAAAAATTTTACCTATCAGCGATAAGTTTTTACCTTATGCCACAACAGTTAAAAATGCATTGCAACAAGTAGGTGTAAGAGTAGAAATAGACGATAGAAATGAGAAAATAGGTAAAAAAATTAGGGAAGCAGAGCTAGCTCGTGTACCTTATATGCTTGTTGTTGGCGAAAAAGAAGCAACAGAAAATAAACTCTCTGTTCGTAGGCAAGGAAAAGGAGATGTAGGCCAACTAACAATAGAAGAGTTTACTAAAAGCATTGTAGAAGAAATAATAAATAGAAAATCATTAAATTAATCAAATATTAATTAATTTTAAACCAGCAATTTTTAACCAAATAAATTTTAATGGCATTACCATTTAAAGCAAACTCTGGAGGCAGAGGTAAATTCAACCCACGTTTTAATAGAAATCAAGAACCAGAACATCGTATTAATGAAAGAATACGTGTACCTCAAGTTCGTTTAGTAGGAGATAATGTAGAAGTTGGTATTTATTCTACACAAGAGGCATTAAGAATTGCTCAGGATTTAGAATTAGATTTGGTTGAAATTTCACCTCAGGCTGATCCTCCTGTTTGTAAAGCAATAGACTACAAAAAATTTCTTTATGAAAAAAAGAAGAAGGAAAAAGAAATGAAGGCTAATGCTAAGCAAAGTGAAGTAAAAGAAGTACGTTTTACACCAGGTACAGACGATCATGATTTTGATTTTAAAGCAAAACATGCAGAAAATTTTTTAAAAGAAGGAAACAAGGTAAAGGCTTATGTACAGTTTAAAGGACGTGCTATTATGTTTAAAGAAAGAGGCGAACTAGTATTATTAAAATTTGCTGAAAGATTAACCGAATTTGGTCAGCCAGAAACTTTACCAAAATTAGAAGGTAAAAGAATGTTTTTAATGCTTACACCAAAAACAAATAAAAAGAAGAAAGAAGAAAAACCAAACGATAATCAAGGTAAGGATTGGTGGAAAGTTTTTTAAATAGCAAAAGTAAAAGGGAAAAGGGCAAGCTTTGGCTTCTACTTTTCGCGTTTTTAGCGTGTTTCGC